>JAGWYX010000483.1 GCA_018969165.1 Verrucomicrobiota bacterium | reverse complement strand
CGCGCCGCCAACTGCCTCAACAACGCCAACATCACCACCGTCGGCCAGTTGGCCATGAAGACCGAGGCCGAGATGCTCAAGTACCGCAATTTCGGCAAGAAATCGCTCAACGAGATCAAGGAGAAACTCTCCGGCCTGGGGCTGACCCTGGGCATGAAATTCGACGCCGTGATGTTCGAAGCCCCCAAGGAAGAAGCTCCGAAACCGGCTTGATGCCTCTGTTATGCGCCACCTCAAACGAACCGCCAAACTGGGCCGCACCGGCGAGCACCGCAACGCGATGCTCGCCAACCTGGTCTGCAGCCTGATCAAAAAACGGCGAATCACCACCTCGTTGGCCAAGGCCAAGGCCGCCCGGCCCCTGGCCGAAAAAATGGTCACCCTCGGCAAATCCGGCACCCTGCACGACCGCCGACTGGCGGCCGCGCGGTTGCACCAGGAAGACGCCGTGCGCATCCTGTTCAACGAAATCGCCCCGACCCAGAAGGAGCGCCACGGCGGTTACACCCGCATCGTCAAACTCCGCCAACGCCGCGGCGACGCCGCCGAGTTGGCAATCCTCGAGTGGGTCGATGTGCCGGTGGCCGCGCCTGAGCTGGAGAAGCAATCCGCCCCGGCGGCTGAGACCGCTCCGCCTCCGCAGTCCACGCCGGCAACCGAGGCCAAGACCGAGGGTCCGGCGGTGAGCGCGCCCGCCGAGACGCCAACTGAAGCCTGACCCGGTTGGCAGCGCCGGCCCTCAAAAAAGGGGTCGAAAAGGGGTCGGTTCTTACTATTGCCTACTCTTCCTCATGTTAAAGGCAGGTTTAGCATGAATACGTACCAAACTTATCGCGGCCTCCCGGCATTGGCCGGCCTGTGCGGTTTCGAGGCGGCGCTCAAGCCGGGCTTGACGGTCGAGGAGTGCGTGCGCCGCCTCAAGCGGTATCACTACGCCTGCAAACGGCTGCACCAAATCTTCACCGCCCGGATCACCGCCGAGCCGATCTACGAGCTGAAGAACGGGTTCAGCCTCCACGCCCATCTCTGTGCCGAGCACGCCACCGCCCTGCGCCGCCGGGTGGGCGAAATGCGCGAGCCCCCGCTGGGCCTTGAGCAGGTGGCGGAGGCCAACCTCGAAATCTTTTTCGACGAAATCCTCGGCGCGCCCACCACCGAAGAGCTGGTGGTCGGTCTCTACGAGAAGGCCGTGCCCGCGCTTCAGGCCGCTCTCGAGCAGCATGTGGCCGACACCAATCCGCTGGCGGACCAGCCGTCGGTGCGGCTCTGCCGGTTCGCCTTGCTCGAGCTCGGCGACCTGCGGCAGTTCGGCGCGCAAGCCGCGGCGGTGCTGATCGACGGGGCCTGGCGGGCCGCGCATGCCGATTGGCTGGCCTTGCTCGATGATTGCCTGGCCGCCGCCGGCGGTCTGGACGGCACACGGCCGGTGGCCGCGAAACCGATCCGCCGGCGGCACTCGGCCACGCCGTATCGGTACGATGGGCACCCGCGCCGCGACGAACGCTTCCCCGATCCCTACAACATGGGCGTCAACGCCGAGGTATTCCTTTACGACGAGCAGTTTCCGCCGCGGCCGAAGACGCTGATGATGTTTTACAAGCGGCTGCGCGAGATCGACGTGCCGGAAATGATGGCCAGCATTATCACCGAAACCACAGGCAAACCCTGGGATTACTACCGCGACATGACCCGGCAACTCTGGGACGAGGCGCGCCATGCCATGATGGGCGAAGTCGGCTTCGTCGGTCTGGAGTTGGATTGGCGCAAAGTCATGGTGAATTTCACCTGGTCCCTGGCCCTGAACACGCAACTCAAGCCCCTCGAACGCCACGCCGTGCTCTACTTCATCGAGCAAGGCCTGATGCCCAGGAACGGCAAGCGCTTCGAGTGGGAAGTCGGTGTCGCCTCGGGCAACCCGATCGCCGCGCTCTTCCAGGATTACGATTGGGCCGATGAAGTCCTCCATGCCCGCATCGGCCGCGACTGGTATCTCAAGCAGTTCGACGATCCCAAGCAGGCCGTCCAATACGGTGACGACTGCTGGTCGCGCGTGTTGATCGACTGGAACAAGTGGCGCGCGGATGGTTTGACCCAGCATCGCAACTGGTGGCCGGAGATCTATCGCGCCGCCTGCCAACGCTGGGGGACCGAACCGGACCCGGCCGTGCTGGCCTTCCACACCACTTACGAAGCGGTCCGGGCCGACCTCAAAACGATTTCCGCATCCGCGTGAGGCCAGTGCCACGGGGCCGAGGTTCGAAGCCGCAGGCTTCAGCCTGCGTCCACTAGCGAGGCGCGCAGAGAGAACGGGCGAAGGAAAAGAACGCTCGAAGCCCCCAGACGCCGGAGTGGCCGGAGGCTGCGCCTCGTTAGTCAAAGTCCATTTCGAACACTTCGTAGCGTGTCGGTCGAAACCCCGCTTGGTGATAAACCCGCTTGGCCACCCGATTGGCGCCCGCGACGTAGAGCCGCAGACCGCAGACATCTTTCCGACCGCGCGCCAACCTGCGCACGTGACGGAACAAGGCCCTGAAGACCCCGCGGCCGCGAAGTCCCTTTTCCACATAGACGCTTTGGAGCCACCAGAAGTTGCCGTTGCGCCAGTCGCTCCACTCGAAAGTGACGAGCACCTGGCCCACCACTTGGCCCGAGACCACCGCGACGTAATATTGGCCGCGCGCCGGATCGGCCAGCACCGCTGCAACCCCGGCGCGAAGGCGCCCCGACCTCAGCCGGCGGGCCTCGGTCTCGGTGGCCAGCCGGGCGTTGAACCGGGAGATGACCGGGGCGTCGGCCGGTTTCGCCGCTCGAATTTGGATCGCATTCCGCACGCGTCAGTGGTGGGCGATGAGGGATTCGAACCCCCGACCTACTCGGTGTAAACGAGACGCGCTAACCGCTGCGCCAATCGCCCGTGTCGATCCCGACGCTAGCGCAGCCACCCGAGCCTTGGCAACGGCGAACCGCCCGGCTCGCCGACCGGGTCTCGACTCACCGACCGTCAGCTCGTCGCGAAATAATCTCGCCAGCGGACGGAGGGGTTTAGGACGCGCGCCCGAACCGGCCCGCGATTCCGCGCGCACAGATGCTTGCCGGGCCGGTCACGAATTAGAGATTTCCGGGGTTGGAATCAAACTTGCTTTGATTTAATCGAGCCCGGCGGTTCGTTGACTGGCCGGACGGCGACGGGTCAGGTAAATTGGGGCGTGACTGTCCGCGTAGGGCAGCCTTCCAGGCTGCCGGTGGGGGGCGGCTTGCCGCCGCCCGCCCGGGCTGCGGGGTTTGGGAAGCCTACCCTACGGACCGGTCTGAATAGAGTTATACGGCAATGAAACGCCTGCGTTGAGCGGAGCATGAAAGTGATCCAACCCAACTGCCGCGTGCAATTCACCGCGGAAGACGTCGCCTTCATCCTGTCGGCGCTGCGGGCCGGCGCCGGGCAGGCCCGGGCCTTGGTCGAGCTGCTGACGGAGGAGAACTCACGGGACCTGATCCTGGACGACGAGGCGTTGTATCGCGCCCTGCTGGAACAGCGCGGCTGTCTGCCGGTGTCGGCGCGGCTCTATTTCTACGTGCTCGTGCGGCGGGTGCTGCGCGAGGCCGGGATCGAGGACCGCGCGGTGGCCGACTACGTGGCGGAGCTGCTGGCGGAATTCTCTCGGACCGAGCGTCTGCGGGGCGGCGTGCCGGGCTCCGGCACGGCCCTGGATTACTTCGTGGATTTGCTGGCGGCGTTGGGCGCGGCCGACGAACGCGCCGGTTTCGTGATCCACGCCCATATCGGGAACTACTCGCTGTTCCTGGCCGGGATTTTTCCCGAGCGTCTCCGGTTTCGGGCCGAGATCCGCGGGTCGCCGGATTTGCGGTACTACGAGCGGCTGGGCCAGGCCAGTTTCCGGGTCGCCAGCGATCATCGCCTGGCTCGCAAATACCAGCTCACGCGCATCTTCACCACACTGGCCGAGCGCTTCCAAGCCGCCCGCCTGGCGCTGAATGACCTGTCGAATCGCATCTTGTCCCTGGGCGACGCGGATTACTCGCCCCTGTTGGCCGGGGAACGCGGTTCATTGGGTTGAGTGCCGGCAGAGCGCCGCGGGCCGCCATTGGCCGGTGGGTGCCGGCGAACTTTTGTCGCACGTACGACAAAAGTTCGTCGGCACCTCACCACTGGGTCTCAGGC
>JAGWYX010000482.1 GCA_018969165.1 Verrucomicrobiota bacterium | reverse complement strand
CTCTGCGGTCATCCGAGTCCTCATCCCTCCACCGACGCGTGGAAGGTGGTGGCAAGGGGATAAACGCAGAGGCGCGGAGGGCGCAAAGGAACGCCGAGGGGAATAACCAGAGGAACTCCGCTCTGCGGCCCTCCGCGTTCTCGGCGTCTCTGCGGTCATCCGAGTCCTCATCCGCCCACCGACGCGTGGAAGGTGTTGGCAAGGGGATAAACGCAGAGGCGCGGAGGGCGCAAAGGAACGCCGAGGGGAATAACCAGAGGAACTCCACTCTGCGGCCCTCCGCGTTCTCGGCGTCTCTGCGGTCATCCGAGTCCTCATCCCTCCACCGACGCGTGGAAGGTGGTGGCAAGGGGATAAACGCAGAGGCGCGGAGGGCGCAAAGGAACGCCGAGTGGAATAACCAGAGGAACTCCACTCTGCGGCCCTCCGCGTTCTCGGCGTCTCTGCGGTCATCCGAGTCCTCATCCCCCGCCGACGCGGGCGACGTCGCGCACGTTTTCCTCGAAGGCGGCCATGATGGCCTGGTCGCCGCTCAGGCCCTGCTCCTTGACCTTCTTCAGCGCCTCGAGGACGCGCTTGTAATCCTTGGGCATGACCTTCACGAACTGGGGCACCAGGTGTTCCCACTCGGCCAGCACCTTGGCGGCACGCGCGCTTTTGGTGTAGGCTTGGTGACGCTGGACCAGCTTCCAGACCTCCTCGGTCTCGTCAGGGTCTTCGAGCTTTTCAAGACCGACTAATTCGGTGTTGCACCGCGTCGCGAAATCGCCCGCTTCATCGAGCACGTAGGCGACGCCCCCGCTCATCCCCGCCGCGAAATTCCGCCCGGTCCGGCCCAGCACGACCACCCGGCCCCCGGTCATGTATTCGCAGCCGTGATCGCCGACGGCCTCGACGACGGCATTGACGCCGCTGTTGCGGACGGCGAACCGTTCGCCGGCCATCCCGCGCACGAAGACCTCGCCGGCCGTGGCGCCATAGAGGGCCACGTTGCCGATCAGGATGTTCTCCTCGGGGACAAACGTCGAACCCTTGGGTGGATAGACGATCAGCCGGCCGCCGCTGAGGCCCTTGCCGAAGTAATCGTTGGCGTCGCCTTCGAGTTCGAGCCGCATGCCGCGCGGCACGAAGGCGCCGAAGCTCTGGCCGGCGCTGCCGTTGAACTTGAGATGGATGGTATCCTCGGGCAGGCCGTTGGGGCCCCATTTCTTGGTGACCTCGCTGCCGGTGATGGTGCCGACGACGCGATGGACATTGCAGATCGGGAGGTCGGCATGGACGCGTTCGCCCCGCTCGATGGCCGGCTCGCAAATCTCCAGCAGCCGGGTCACGTCCATGGATTTCTCGAGCCCGTGGTCCTGGTCGATCTGCCGGTAGCGGCCCACCGCCGGAGCGATCTCGGGCTGATGCAGGATCGGCGTCAGATCCAGCCCGTGGGCTTTCCAGTGCGCGATCGCCTTCCAGGGGACCAAGCGGTCGGTGCGCCCCACCATTTCGTTGAGGGTGCGGAAGCCCAACCGGGCCATGATTTCGCGCAGTTCCTGGGCGATGAACCGCATGAAGTTGACGACGTGATCCGGGTTGCCGGTGAACCGTTCGCGCAGCTTCGGGTCCTGGGTGGCGACCCCGACGGGGCAGGTGTTCAGATGGCACACGCGCATCATGATGCAGCCGAGCACCACCAGCGGCGCGGTGGCAAAACCGAATTCCTCGGCGCCCAGCAACGCGGCGACGGCCACGTCGCGGCCGGTCTTGAGCTGGCCGTCGGTCTCGACGTAGATGCGGCTGCGGAGATTGTTCAAGACCAGCGTCTGGTGCGTTTCCGCCAGCCCCAGTTCCCAGGGCGCACCCGCATGTTTGATCGACGACAGCGGCGAGGCACCCGTGCCGCCGTCGTGGCCGCTGATCAGCACCACGTCGGCGTGGGCCTTGGCGACGCCCGCCGCGACGGTCCCGACCCCGACTTCGGCGACGAGCTTGACGCTGATCCGGGCCTCGCGGTTGGCGTTCTTCAGGTCGTGGATCAGTTCAGCCAGATCCTCGATCGAGTAAATATCGTGATGGGGCGGGGGCGAGATCAAGCCGACGCCCGGGGTGGTGTGCCGGACCTTGGCGATGGGCGGATAGACCTTGCGGCCGGGCAATTCGCCGCCTTCGCCGGGCTTGGCGCCTTGGGCCATCTTGATCTGCAGCTCGCGGGCCTTGACGAGGTAAAGGCTGGTGACACCGAACCGGCCGGAGGCGACCTGCTTGATGGCGCTGTTGCGGGAATCGCCGCTGGCATCGGCCACGTAGCGGGCCGGGTCCTCACCGCCTTCGCCGGTGTTGCTCTTGCCGCCGAGGCGGTTCATGGCGATGGCCAGCGATTCGTGCGCCTCTTTGCTGATCGAGCCGTAGCTCATCGCGCCGGTCTTGAACCGTTTGACGATCTCCGCGACCGGTTCGACCTGGTCCAGCGGGATCGGTTGCTCGGCCCATTTGAAATCCAGCAGGCCGCGCAGGGTGCAGAGGTTCTTGGCCTGCTGGTTGATGAGCGCGGCGTATTCCTGGAAGATTTTGTAGCTGCCCAGCCGGCAGGCCGTCTGCAGTTTGTGGATCGTGAGCGGATTGAACAGGTGGTGCTCGCCGTCGCTCCGCCACTGGTACTGACCGCCGGGGTCGAGCACGCCGTCCACGGGGCGGTCCGGGAAGGCGATCCGGTGCCGGCTCAGCGCTTCCTCGGCCAGCACCTCCAGGCCGACACCTTCGAGCCGCGAGGGCGTCCAGGTGAAGTACTTGTTGACCACCTGGCTGTTCAGGCCGACGGCTTCGAAGATTTGTGCGCCGCGATAGCTTTGCACGGTCGAGATCCCCATCTTGGCCATCGTCTTGACGACGCCTTTGACGGCGGCCTTGATGTAATGTTTGACCGCGGTGTGGTGGTCCAGGCCGGTCAGCAGACCCTCGCGAATCATGTCTTCGAGCGCCTCGAATGCCAGGTAGGGGTTGATGGCGCTGCAGCCGTAGCCGATCAACAGCGCAAAATGATGCACCTCGCGCGGTTCGCCCGACTCGAGCACCACGCCGACCTTGCCGCGGGTGCCTTGGCGGATCAAATGATGGTGCAGGCCGGACACGGCAAGCAGGGCCGGGATTGGGGCCCGTTGGGCATCCAGGCCGCGATCGGACAGAATGAGGATATTCGCGCCCTGGTGGATCGCTTGATCGGCGGCGGTGAACATTTTCTCGAGCGCGGTCTGGAGCCCCTTGGCGCCCTCGCCGGCCGGAAACAGGATCGGGAGCGTCGTCGCTTTGAAACCGGGCCGGGTGACGTGACGCAGTTTGGCCAGTTGCTCGTCCGTCAGGATCGGGTGTTTCAGCTTGATCAGCGCGCAACTTTCCGGGGTCGGCTGGAGCAGGTTGCCGCGGGCGCCGGCCATCGTCGCGGTCGAGGTGATGATCTCCTCCCGGATGGGGTCGATGGGCGGATTGGTGACCTGGGCGAAGAGTTGTTTGAAATAGTTATAGAGCAGTTGGGGCCGGTTCGACAACACGGCCAACGGGGTGTCGGTGCCCATCGAGCCGATGGGTTGAACGCCGTCGCGGGCCATGGGCCCAAGGATGAAGCGGAGGTCCTCGAAGGTGTACCCGAAGGCCTGCTGGCGTTGGAGGACGGTGCGATGGTCCGGCTCGGGGACATGGGGTGGCTCGGGGAGGTTCTCCAGGAGCACGTGGTGCTGTTCGAGCCACTGGCCGTACGGATGGGCGTTGGCGTACTTGCTCTTGAGTTCTTCGTCGGCGATTATGCGACCCTGCTCGGTGTCCACCAGGAACATCCGGCCCGGTTGGAGCCGGCCTTTCATCGCCACCCGGTCCGGCGCGACCGGCAGCACGCCGGCCTCGGAAGCCATGATGACCAGGTCATCCTTGGTCACGTAGTAGCGGGAAGGGCGCAGGCCGTTGCGGTCCAGGCAGGCCCCGATCACCTTGCCGTCAGTAAAGGCGATCGAGGCCGGGCCGTCCCACGGTTCCATCAGACAGGAATGGTATTCATAAAAAGCGCGTCGGGCCGGCGACATGCTTTCGTGATTTTCCCACGGCTCCGGGATCATCATCATCACCGCGTGCGGCAGCTCGCGTCCGGCCATGACGAGCAGCTCCAGGCAATTGTCGAACATCGCCGAGTCGCTGCCGTCGTCGTTGA
>JAGWYX010000481.1 GCA_018969165.1 Verrucomicrobiota bacterium | reverse complement strand
ACGTTGGCGCGGACATCGTGGAAGCCCGGCCGGGCCCGGGCGGCGATTGGTGTACAGACTCGCTGGTCCTGAGAATAATTCACGCCGCTGCTCGGCCGGCGGGCGATTTTAGGCCGCTCACGAGGCGCGCCGGTCTTGCGGGAGGCTTGCTTTCCGCTGCCACCGACGGCATAACGAGCCGCATGGCTGTGTCGGATATGGTGGGGAGAGTGGGGCGTGTCGCCTCGCTGCATTTGCACCCGACCCAGGCCGGTGCCGCGATGCAACCGGCGGCGGTGTTCGAAGTAGCCGCCGGCAGAGGCATCGTGAATGAACCCCGTTACTTCGATCGCCGCAACCCGCAGACGGGGGAGCCGAGTCGCCGCCAGATCAGCCTGCTGGAACGCGAGCAAATTGCCGAACACGCCGTCGCCCTGAACCGGCCCGCCCTCCCGCCGGGAGCGGTCCGCGCGAACATCGAGACGACCGGTCTTTGCTTGGTCCCCCTGATCGGCCGGCGGCTCCAGGTCGGTGAGGCGATTCTCCAGGTATACGCCGCGCGCCAACCCTGCGCCAAGATGGACACGGTCAGTCCCGGACTGCGGCGGCGAATGGAGTCGGATCGGCAAGGGGTCCTGGCCCAAATCATTCAATCCGGTGTCATCCGCGTGGGCGACGCGATTCGAGTCATGGGCGAGCCAGGATTGGCCCTGCCGACGGATGCGTCGCCGTGAAGATACTGGCGGTAACGAATCTGTTCCCGCCGCATCACGCGGGGACATTCGACCTGCGTTGCCAGACGGTTACCGACGCCCTGCGCAAGCGGGGGCATCAGGTCCGAGTTTTAACTTCGAACCACGGCGTGAGCACCGAGCAGCGCGATCCGGAAATCGAGCGCCGCTTATGGTTGAACGGGGTGTACGAACATCCGACCTTGAGCGGGTTTCGCGCCCTGAAACGGCTCGAGCTGCGCAATCACGGCGTGCTGCGCGAGGCCTGCGCACAATTCAAGCCGGACCTGGTTCACGTGTGGAGTCTGCACGGCCTGTCGAAATCGCTCGTGTTCGCCCTGCACCGTGCCCGGGTGCCGACGGTTTATGACGTCGCGGACTACTGGTTGGCGAGCGAGGTGCGGGAGGATCCCTGGCTGCGTTGGTGGAACCGTCAGCCGGCAGCGTTCCCGGGCAACCTGGCGCGGGCCTGTCTCGAGACCATAGGCGGGCGCAACCGATTGGATGCCGAGGCGCCGACGCGCCTCCAACGCGGTTACGATCGGCTCCCGGGCTTTTATGGTCCCGCCAAGGCGTTGGCCGCGGTGGAACCGAACTCGGTTTCCGGGTTCCGGTTTGACCGCCTCTATTTTTGCAGCCAGGCGCTCAAGAGCGGGGCCGAGGAAGCCGGGTTCGGCGTGCGCCATGCCGAGGTGATTTATCCGGGCATCCAGGCCCAACACTTCGTCCACGAGTTGCGCCCGCAGTCCGCCCCGGTCAAGCAACTCCTGGTGGTGGCGCATCTGGACGGGCGGAGCGGCGTTCTGACGGCGTTAAAGGGATTGCTGGCGGCGCGAGAAAACGGGGTCAAGGCCACCCTGACGGTCTTCGGCCGCGGCGATTCGGATTACGTGGCGCAACTGCGTTCGTTTGTCGTGACGCACCAGTTGCCGGTCGAGTTTCTCACCTTCTCGGATTTGACACGCGACCTGCGGCCGATCTACCGCGGGCACGACGCGGTTTTGCACACGGTGGAATGGGAAGAACCATTCTCGCTGACGCTGCTGGAGGCGATGGCGGCCGGGCTGCCGGTGATCGCGGCGCGGGCCGGGGCGGTGCGCGAATTGCTGCGGCACGGTGAGAACGCGTTGACCTACCATGCCGGGGACGCGCTCGACCTGGCGGGGCGCATCCAGGAACTGCAGATGCAGCCGGCGCTCCGTCGGCAGATGGCCGAGACCGCCCAGGCCGAGGTGCTGGCCAACTTCAACGAGACCGCCGTCGTGGACCGGATCGAGGGCTACCTCGAGGCCTCGCGCTCGACGTGGGGAGAGGGCTGAACGTGGTTGTCGGTAAAGCCTTCGAGCTCCGAGCCCGCGCGCGCCGGCGCGCAGTCTGACCCGTAGCCGCAGGTTTCAACCTGCGCCGGATTTTGACCGCCGGTTAAAACCTGCGGCTACGAATCGGCCGATCGCCTCCATTTTCCGGTTGAAAGCCCGGCCGCCTGCCTCCAGAGTTTTCCCATGAAATCGGTTTTTACCGGCCCGGTCTATGTCGTGCGCGACAACATCGACACCGACCAAATCATCCCGGCACAGTATTTGAATCTGATTCCGACGATCCCGGAGGAATACGAGAAGCTTGGCAGCTACGCCCTCTGCGGGCTGCCCGACTCGCTCTACCCGGATCGCTTCGTCAAGCCCGGTCAGCTCGATAGCCAATACCCGATCGTCGTGGCCGGAAGGAACTTCGGGTGCGGCAGTTCGCGCGAGCATGCCCCGATCGCCCTGGGCTCGGCCAATTGCAGGGTCGCGCTCGCCGAGAGTTTCGCGCGCATCTTCTTCCGCAACTGTGTCGCCACTGGCGAACTGTATCCGTGCGAGTGCGTGGACCGGTTATGTGATCGGTTGAACAACGGCGACGTGGTGACGGTGGATCTCGATCAGGCCACCGTGACGGTGCAGGGCACCGGCAAGGTTTATCCGTTCAAACCGCTGGGCGACGTTCGCCCGGTGGTCGATGCCGGCGGGTTGTTCAATTACGCGCGGCAGACCGGGATGATCGCGCGGTAGGGCGGAGCTGCCGCGCCGCCGGGCGTCCGTACCACCTTGCCCGGCCGAGCGGCAGCTCGACCCTGCCGGGAGGCGGTGCATGGAAGACCTCGACGGTCCCTCGACCGTGCATTGGGAGCATGAACCACTGGCGTCCCGTAGCAGCCGACGTGAGTCGGCTCCAATTCGTTGGCGATCAGATGGAGCGGACTGACGTCTGCTGCCACCCGGTTCATGGGAGACAAGCCGCTTATTCCAGCGCCACCGAGTATAGCCGGTTTCGAACGGTGCGAAACCGGACCTCGTTTTCGCTGATCCGCTCGCAGCCTTTCACGGGTTGCGAGCCCTCCGTGAGGCCGCGGATGTGCGTGCCGGCGGGAACCCACAAGTGACAGGGCAGCCCGAGCAATGAGGTGATCTCCAGGTGATGCAGCTTTCCATGACTCCAGCCGAACGCGGTCTCGAAACCGTCACGCGCGCGGAGTCCGCGGACGTCGCCGATCTGCCAATCGCGGGGCAAGGCGGGGAGGATGCGGACGACGCCGCGTTGACTCTGCAGCAACATTTCAGTGACGGCCGCGCAGACGCCGAAGTTGCAGTCGATTTGGAACGGGCGCGGGTGCGGATTCTGGCCGTCCCAGGGTTCGTGCAAACCAAGGAGGCTGGGAGTGACCTGACGCCGCGCGAAGTTCTCGAGGCACTGCAGGGCCTTGTCCCCATCGCGCAGGCGCGCCCAGCAACAGGCGCGCAGCACGGTTGCCCAACCGGTGGCCAGCAGGCCGCGGGCTTCGAGCGCCTTCCGCGCGGCTTCGACCAGGCGCGGGTCACTCAGGCCGACCGTGATTTCGTCCCCAGGAAACAGCGGGTAAAGGTGGCTTAAGTGACGGTGGTGCGGTTCGGTGCCTTGCTCGCCGCCGGTGAATTCGAGCAATTGACCGTTCGCGTCGATCGGGTAAGGCGGGAGGTCGTCGAGCATTTGCCGCCATTGCGGCCGCCGGGCGGTGTCCGCCCCGAGCAGTTCACTGGCCGCCAGCAGGTGGGAGAACAGCTCGCGAATGCCAGCAAGGTCGCACGTCGGGGTGGCGACCAGCAGGCCGATGCTGCCGTCCGAGCGCCGGGCCTCCAGTTCGGGCGACATGGATGGGAACGTGACGATTTTGCCATCCGGCCCGCGCGTCACGAAATCTTCGTAGAATTCGCCGACCTCCTTGAAGAACGGGTAGGCGCGCCGCCGGAGGAAGGAACGATCGTGGGTGTATTGCCAGTGGGTCCAGTAATGCTGGGCGATCCAGCCCGCGCCGCCGATGTAGGCCGCCCAGACATCGCGGTGGATGTTGCCGGCGGTGAACGGGTCCGTGGAAACCGGGAACAGCACGCCGCGACCACCGTACACTTCCCGAGACGAGGTGCGGGCCTTGTCGAGATGATCGACCAGGTCGAACAGCGGCTGGG
>JAGWYX010000480.1 GCA_018969165.1 Verrucomicrobiota bacterium | reverse complement strand
CTGGGCGTTGACCGGGTAGCTGAAGGTCGTGCCATTGGTCAGGCCGACCAAGGTGATGGTTGGGGCCTGGTTGGTGACAGTCACCGTGGCGGCGCTGGAGGTGACCGAGGCGCCGAACGCATCGACCGCCGTCGCGGTATAGACGTGCGTGCCGGCGGCCACGTTCGTCAACGTGTAGGTGTAGGTGTTGTTGACGATGTTGGCGGAGTTGGCCACCGTCGCGACCACGTTGCCGCCATCGGCAAAGGTGACCTGGGCGATCTTGTCATCCGAATCGGTCGCCACGGCCTTCAAGGTGACGGTAGGCGCGACGGTCTTGGAGACGGTGATGGCCGTGCCGTTGGTCGGGCTGACCAGCGTGAGGCCAGGCGTGGCATTGCCGATGGTGAGCTGGTTCGTGGACGACAGGGCGGTCAGGCCATCGGCGTCATACGCCTTGGCCACCAGCTTATGCGTGCCGGGGGCCAGCACGACCGACATCGACGCGGTCAAGCTCTGCTGGGGCGGCACCGGGGTGGTGACCGCGATCAGGTCCGCGGCGGCAGTCCCGTTGTCGTAGAGTTCGACCTTGGTGATGTTCGTCACGCTGTCGCTGGCGTTGACCTGGACGCTCTCGAACAGCGGCAGGCTCGACGGATTGAGGCTGGTGCCGTTGGTCGGGCTAGTGATGGCCACCGTCGGCCCGAAGTAACCCACGGTGACATTGGTGGCCACGGCGCCCTGGGTCGTCAGACCATTGACGTCGGTGGCGATCGCCGTCACCGAGTATTTCCCGGCGGTGGCGCCCAGCCAGGTGAACGTGTAGGTGTTGCTCACGATGTTCGGGCCGTTATTGACGGTGCCGATGACGTTGCCGCCCGCCAGGAATTGGACCTTGGTGAGGACATCATCCGCGTCGGCGGCGACGGCCGAGAAGGTGGGCAGTCCGCTGAAGGTCTGGTTGCTGACCGGGCTGAGGAGGAGGATGTTCGGGGCAAAGTTCAGCACATTGACGCTGGCCGACAGGGAATTGGCCTTGGCGCCGAACTGATCGATGGCCTGGGCGTAGACGGTGTGGGACCCGTTGGCGATCGTGCCGGTGGTGAAGGTGTAGATGTTGTTCACGGGCGGGGTGCCGTTGGTGATCGACTTGATCACCTTGCCATCCACGTAGAAATCCACGATATGGATCGGATCATTGATGTTGGCGGTAGTCGCCGTGGCGGAGAAGTAGATGACCGGCGGAATGTTGCTGCCGGTGATGAGCAGGTTGTTCACGGGGGCGTTCAAGGTGATGCTCACCGGCACCGGCGCGATCGTCACCGCCACCGAGGTGGAACTCAAGGCGCGCCCGTAAATATCCGTTGCCTTAGCCGAGATTTTGTAGTTGCCGGGCTTGAGCAACTGCGAGGGGAGACTGAACGAAGCGTTGAACGGGCTGGTGGCCACGCCCGGCACGGCGCTGCCGACCTTGGTGCTGCCCGCGTAGAAATCGACTTCCGCGACCCCGTAAGGCGAGCTGGCCAGCGCGGTCACCGGGATGGCGTCGCCGAAGTTGTAAGTGCTCAACGGGCTGGGGGAGGTCAGGCTGACGGCCGGTAGCGTGGTCTGGACCAGGACCTGGACCGAGGCGGAAACGGCGGAGGCACCGTTGGCATCCGTGGCGTGCGCGTGGTAGGAGTGCGTGCCGTTGGCCACGTTGGGCAACGTCAAGGTATAGGTGTTGTTGGGGCCGGCCACGCCGGTGCCGACGGTGGTGTTGAAGTCGTCAAACACCACATTGGTAACGCTGTCATCGGTATCGGTGACGACGGCGGTGAGGGTGACGGCGGGTGGAACTCCGGTGACAATGGTGCCGTTGGCCGGGCTGGTCATGGCCAGGGTCGGCGGATAATTATTGACCGTCACCGTCACAGGCGCCGAAGCGTCCGCCGGGTCTCCGAGCGTGTCTGTCGCCTTCGCGGTCAAGGTATAAGTGCCCGGGGGCGGGTTGGTGACCACGACGCTGAAGGGGAGGCTGGTGGCGGTGCCCAGCAGCGTGCTGCCCGAGAAGAACTGCACTTGGGTGGTGTTGTCCGGATCGGCGACGTCGGCGACGAGCGTCACGTTGGCGCCCATTTGAAAGACCTGGCCGATCCGCGGGGCACTGATCCGCACGAAGGCCGGCGGTTTGCGATCCGAGATCAGCGTCATGCGGGCCTCGGCGGGCAGGGTAATATTGTAGCCGGAGCCAACCACCAGGGTCAGGTCGATGGTCTTGTCGCTGGCGGCGACATTCGGGTTGGCCAAGGGCGTGACCGGGATGTGCGCGACCGTTTGCCCGGCGGCCAGGGTGACCGAGCCGGGCAGGCTGGTGTAATCCGTGCCGGCCGTCGCCGTGCCCGTCACCGTGTAGTTGACCGTGATGGCCGAGTTGGTGTCGCCCACGCGGACCAGGGTGAAGGTTGCGCCGCTGCCTCCCTGAAGGGCGATCGGGTCGGTGGCGAGTGCGCGGACCGACGGCGTCGCCGCGAAAGCGCGCGTCGCGATCCCCGTAGTCGCCAGGGTGAACCCAAACAGCAACATGGTTTTCCGTAAAAACGTATGTTTCTTTGTCATATCTTTCACCTTTAATTAATTTTTGACGGCTTGGCTCAAGCTTTGGAATTATGGCCAATCGGGCCAATAAATCCAAGACAAAAATGCAGCGAATCGGCAACTCCTTGAAATTCTAATCCTGACGGCTGGCGGGCGAGGCCCCCTGGAGGGGCCACGGGCGGGGGGTGAGTGATCCAAAAATGCCACTTTTCTATCACATTTTTCTTGCCAAGGGGCCGCGTTCTTTGGCAGGCTACCCGGAAATGTTTGAACGAGTGCGAATCACCTCGCCGGAGGTGCCTTCTGTTTTTCAGCGGAAGCGGGGGCGGGGTGTTCGCTCGTTTCGGAGGTTTCAGACCCTGGTCGGGCCGTGGCGGGCCCGGTGTGGAGCTGAGCCCGGCATCCAAACCAAAATCGAGAAATCAAGCGGAGCAGCAGATTATGCGTATTAAACTCTCACAATTCTCCACCTGGGTCGCGTCAGCCCTGCTGGGCCTGAGTTCAGCGGCGGTCCTGGCCGGCAGCTTCACGGCCGACTTCAACACCGACCCGACGACCATCCTCAACTTCGGCGGCAGTCTGTGGGATGGCGTCACGACCAGTCATACCGGGACGGCGCACTGGGTGCCCAGCGGCGGCGCCGGTCCGATTGGCACGACGGCCAACGGCCCGGTTTTAGGGCAGACCAACGACGGGTTCCTGCAAATGACCTTCGGCGACCCCACCTGCAGCGGTACGCTGGGCAGTTCCGAAATTGGCGGCGTGCTGTTCACCAATTTTGACGGCAACCTGATCGTGCAGGCCTTCACCTTCGAGTGCGACCTGCGCATTGGCAACGGCCAGCCGAATCCGGCCGATGGGTTCAGCATCAATTATTGTCGGGCCAACGACCCTACCATCCTGGCACTGCAGGCCGGTGACACCTTCCCCCAAATGAACGGCGGGAGTGGCTCCCCGAACGGCGGTATCTTCTCCGACAACGGGAGCAGCGGTGATCGGAGCCTGGTCGAGGAAGGCACCACCACCGGGTTGGCCATCGGGTTCGACATGTGGGACAGCGGCAATTACACGATTCCGCCGAATCCTCCCGCCGTTGGCATGGTCGCGTCGGGAATCACGCACGACGGCATCGGTCTGGACGTTCGGGTGGACAACGTGCTCATCAACACCTTCTCGATGCCCGACGGCACCACGCAGGGCACTTCCGACGAGCATGGCAACGCCCTGAGTTCGGCCAACACGGGCGGGGACCCGACGGGCACGGATTACCTGGCGATCGAGACGGGGCTGTATGACGGCACCGGCTGCGACACCAATCTGTTCTGGTGCCATTTCAAATCCGTCCTGGACACCAACGGCCTCATCAATGTCTGGTGGAAGGGGCACCAGATCATTACGAACCTGCAGGCCAACTTTTTCCCGTCGCCGGGCCGGTTGCTGATGGCCGCGCGCGTCGGCGGCAATTGCGCCAACATCGACGTGGACAACGTGCAGATTACGACGATCCCGGCCACCTCGGTATTGGTTGGCAAGGCTACGGGCAGCGCGATTGGTTTCAGCATTCTGACCGAGGATTCGCCTGGTGGAGCCGCGGCCGACACCAATACGATTCAGCTCACGCTGAACGGCACGGCGGTCA
>JAGWYX010000479.1 GCA_018969165.1 Verrucomicrobiota bacterium | reverse complement strand
ATACTTCATACGTGTTGAACAGGTGGTGCCGCAAGGCACCGGTTAATCTTAACGGGTTAACGCGGGGAGTGCTGCTAACACTCCCCGCCCATTTGCCCTGATGATAATACAACCAACGAGGGCTTGGATGAGTTTCAAGGCGGTGGCTGCGATCAAGGAATCCTTAAACGGGCGTTCTCGTCAACCGCGTTTTCGCTTTGACGCGCAGGGGCCACCAGGAATGAACGGCAACGCAAAGCAGAAATTGGGAAAGCAGAAAGCGGAAATCGGCGGACGGAGGGATTTCACCCGGAGGGCACGGAGGGGAAGAAAACCGGAAATGGGAAAGCAAAAAGCAGAAATCAACAGACGACGAATTTCTGCTTTCTGTTTTCCGCTTTTGGGCCGAGGGGTCTCACCACGGAGAGCACGGAGAACACGGAGAGGGAGGATGCCGGGAAGGAGATCCGCACGCGGCGGCCTGGATCAGCGGATTTTGCTTCGTTAATTGGCTGGCGTCGCTTAGATTATCGCTATGAACTATGTCACCTTGGAAGTGGAGATCGATCATGGCCGGGTGGTCGCGAAAGAGCCGGCGCAACTGCCGGAAAAGGCCACCGGCCTCTTAACCATTTTGCAGCCGATTACCCCAGCGACGGCGAGAAGGACGCCACTGCAGGCCCTGGAAACCCTCCAAAGCCAACTCCGGCTGGACGAGAAGAAGGCCGCCGAGTGGATGGCGGACGTCCGTGAGGCTCGACGCTAGAAGCCGGGTTGGGGAGGCGGCGGCGTGTCATGATTCATTTCGATACCAACTTCCTCATTCGGGCCACGCTTGCAGCTTCTCCCGCGCACGCACAGTTCCGAGCCTGGGCGTCCGGGTCAGAAGCGTTCGGCATCAGCACAATCGCCTGGGCCGAGTATCTGTGCGGACCGCTCGACCCGACCTCCGCGGCCATCGCCCAGCAGATTTTCGCCAGCATTGAGCCATTCCGTCCTGCTGACGCGTCGCTCGCGGCAGATTTGTTTAACCGCACGGGCCGTCGGTCCCGCAGCTTGGCCGATTGCATGATTGCGGCTGTCGCGATCCGTTGCGATGCGAGATTAGCGACCCTTAACGTGGGTGACTTCCAACCGTTTGTCCCGCACGGTCTCGCTTTGGTGTGACGATTGGCTCCTGGTGAACCGGCAGGTTGTTCTGGTTTCCACTTTCTGCTTTCGACCTGGTCGATGTTTCGGTGGGTGGCCAGGGCCGTAGCCGCAGGTTTTAACCTGCGCGGGTCCGAGGATTTCGGATTACCGGAGGTCATCGAACGTCCAACGTTCAACGCTCAACGTTCAAAGTGAAAACAACGGAGAACCCGGAGCGGAGACTCACCGGCGAGACGCCGAGACGCGGAGGGAGACGGCGGGATCAGCCTCGCAGCTCGATAAACGTTTCGCCCTGCTCCAATCGCCTCAAAACGTCCGACCACAACGGCTCCAGCCAACCCAGCAATGCCCGGTTCGAACAGTTGCCCTTGCGGACCCAGACAAGGGACACACCCCGGCTGTCCAGCAACCACCGGTCTACGAAGTCTTCATCTTTGCTGACGATCACCGCTCCTTCCTTGCGGGCACGTTCCCAAACCACGCCATCATCGGCCGCCTCCAACCCCAGCTCCGCCAAGGGCGTCGCTCGCTGACCCTGACCGGTAATCCACGCAGCCAATGCGGGTGGCAACTGGGCGTCGATCAAAAAGTTCACCTGGCCTGAAGCACCGCGTGGTCCGCTTGGCGGGCGGCATACGCCAAGACCGCTTTGATGTCCTCGCTTTCAAGGTAAGGGAAATCTCGGAGGATTTCCTCGGGCGTGGCCCCCTCGGCGAGCATTCCGAGAACGTCCGCCACCCGAATGCGCAGGCCCCGGATGCACGGCCGGCCACCACACTTGCCAGATTCCACCGTGATGCGTTCCAACAGTTTCATCCCGGCACTCTGCCTCGGCTGAAAGGAGAAATCAACAGACGACGCATTTCTGGTTTCCACTTTCTGCATTCTGCTTTCGACCTGGTCGATGTTTCGGTGGGTGGCCAGGGCCGTAGCCGCAAGCCGTAGCCGCAAGCTTTAGCTTGCGCTACCTGTCCCGTCCGGTTCGCGCGTCCGGCGCCCGCGGC
This sequence comes from Verrucomicrobiota bacterium, assembly GCA_018969165.1. GTDB lineage: Bacteria > Verrucomicrobiota > Verrucomicrobiia > Limisphaerales > JAGWYX01 > JAGWYX01. Next base: position 2,067 of record JAGWYX010000479.1, on the reverse strand, counting down.
GCCCCCGTCAACACCCGTTGGGAAACCAACGTCTTTTTTTGCCATTGAAGCCAGCGGTAAAATCAGTTAAGCCGTTGGCGCGTGATCGCACGGGTTACGGTGTTGGGTATGGATAAGACGGTTCGGGAAAAACAGCATCGGCTTCGACCGGACGCTTACCGGGGTCGGGTCATCGGCACGTTCACCATCTGCACGGCGCAACGCACGCCGTTCTTCCTCGAACCGGGCCTCGTTGAAATCGCGGTCAGGGCGTTGACGGAAGCGTTTGCCCAGCATCACGGCCATGCGGGTGTTTACCTGTTCATGCCGGATCACGCGCACGTGATGGTGTCGGGTCGGGACGCGGAAGCCGATCTGTTGGCAATGATCAGCGGGTTCAAACAAAAGACGGTGTATCGCGCGCATCGGGCTGGGTGGGTGTTCGCGTGGCAGAAGGACTTCTACGATCACCTGGTGCGGGCGAATGAGGATTACGGGGCGCAGGTCCGGTATTTGTTGCGCAACCCGGTGCGCCGAGGGTTGTGCGCGCGGTGGCAAGATTGGGCGCACAAGGGTGTTTTAGGCCAGACGTGGGAGCAATTGGCGTTGAACATTGGAACGCTGTGAAGACGCAGAGCGCAGGTTGAAACCTGGGGCTACTGGGCGCAGGTTAAAACCTGCGGCTACGACGTGGTTCCGTAGCCGCAATCCTTTAGGTTGCGGATTTGAAGCCGCAAGTTGCAACCGTCCCCGCCGCAGGTTAAAACCTGCGGCTATAGAGCGGTTCAACCTGAAAGATCGAGCTACATCGTGCCTGATTGCCCTGGCCTTGCTCCAGGGGCTGGTCGCATTCCGGGCCAACGGCACCGAGTTCGGCGGCGTGGTGAACGCGTCCACGAACACCGGGTTCGTCGAACTCAGCCGCGAGTTCAGGACGGTCGGCGAGCTGGCCTGGCTGCGGACCAGCTCGGCGTCCCTGGCCCGCCAAGGGTTCAACGAGGTGTCGATCGTGCCGCTGCCGACGTCGCCGGGCCGGGAACCGCGCAGCGCGACGCTGTCGCCGGATTTGCTGGCGCTGTATTGGCAGTGCCGGACGAACTTGCCGGTCTATCCCCACGTTCGGCAGGCCTGGGAGGTGGGCAATGAACCGGACTTTTTCTGGATCGAAGATAACCCGGACCGGATGGCGGCGGTCATCAAGGCGGCGTATTGGGGGATCAAGGCGGAGAACCCGAAGGCCGCGGTGCTGCTGCCGTCGCTGGCGTTTGTGCCGGACAAGTATCCGCGAGAGCTGGCGGCGAACGGGGTTTACCCGTTTCTGGACGGTTACAACTTTCATTACTACGGCTGGGCACAGGACTTCTTGCCAACCCTGAACCTGCACCGGCAGTTCATGGCCCGAGCCGGTTGGGACCTGCCGATCTGGATCACCGAGGCGGGGGATTTTCAGTTGCACCAGGACCGGAATACGGAGCCGGAAGACCTGGCCCGGCAACAGGCGTTCCACGAGCGGTTGGCGATCACCGCGTTCGCGGCGGGCGTGGATTATTACCTGCCGTTCATCCTGACGCCGTGGGCCGAGGAAGGGAGTGACTTGAGCCTGGTCACGGCCGATTACGTTCCGCGACCGGCGCTGGAGTCGTACCTGTTTCTGTCGCGACATCTGCGGGGGTGCCGTCCGTGCTTCGAGATTTGGCATCGGCCGACGCAGAGCGAGATTGGCGTGGTGCTGGCCGAACCGGACGGCGACTGGCTCACCGCGCTCTGGACGCCGTATCGATGGACGGATTTCAGTTTGCCGGCTGAGGAGCAACGGCCGAGGAACCCGGTAGGGGCGACCTGGTGGTCGGCCGGGCGGCGAAGGGGTCGCCGGCTAAAGCCGGCGGCTACGGGGGCGAGGCGGCGCGGGAGCATCGCCCTGCCAGGATGGCCCAGGGGGTCAACGGGCCAGGGCTTCAAGGGAATTCCCTCCCCGGACAACCCCTGCACGCATCGTAATGGACCGCGTGGCGCGGTCCAGCCGTCCCTCCCGCCGTCGACTGCGATGCCGCAACCTCAAGCTGACCCTACTGCAATTGCCTTGCACTT
>JAGWYX010000478.1 GCA_018969165.1 Verrucomicrobiota bacterium | reverse complement strand
CTCGATGGGGGTGCCGGTCAGCACGAAGGCATGTCGGCTGCGCAGGCGCTTGACGGCCTGGGCGGTCTTGGTGCTCCAATTCTTGATGCGCTGGGCTTCGTCCAGCACGACGATGTCGGGCTGGAGACGGGCATTCACGTCCAGCGCGTCGATCAGCATTTGCTCGTAGTTGACGATCGTGAAGAAGGGCGCGTCGGCATAGGCACGCAGGCGTGCCGAGCGTCCGCCAAAGACCAATTGGTAGGGCAGGTCGGTGAACCGCTGGATTTGCTCTTCCCACTCGGTCTTGAGCGACGCGGGGGTGACGACCAGGATGCGCCGGGCTTGGCCCAGGCGGTGCAGCAGCGCGCAGGCGGCGATGGCTTGAATGGTCTTGCCCAGGCCCATCTCGTCGGCGAGCAGAGCGCGCTCGGTGAACGCGAGGTGCAACATGCCGTCCCGCTGATAGGGAAACAGCGGGACCTTGGTCTCGTGCGCCGGCCATTCCCCGCTCTGGACTTTCAGTTCATACTGGTGGCGGAGTTGTTTCCGTTCGAGGGCGCGCCGGCGATTCTCCAGCCAGGGGGCAATCTCCTGCGAAATGCGGAGGCGCGGCTCGCCGTTTTTGGCCAATTGCTGCAGCGCGGCGACCGCCTCTTCCGGCGCCCCGTTGTGCAAACGACCTTCGGGATCGAACCAGCATCGCGCGCCGGCAGGAATGGTGCCGTGCCCATTGTGAATCCGCAGGCTGTCCAGCTCCGGGTCCAGCACGACCTCGAGGCGCGTCGAACCGGTTGTGGCCGCGGCTTTGAACAACCGCGGAAATCGTGCCGCCAGGTAAAGCAACACCGCTTCGACATGCTTGCAGGTGCCCAAGCCGTTGATCCGGAAATCGACGCACTCGCACGCGAACTGCCGCTGGGCCAAGTCGCGGATTTCCACCGCATAGCTCAAGCCACTGCCGGATTGGACGGTGAAGTTGGAAAAGATCGGGTGCCGCGGGTCGCGATTGGCAATGGTGAAAGTTCCCTCGCGGGCGCGGAGGCGGCGTCTGTTGACTTCATCGACATCGCTGGTGCGCCAGTCGTGGGGCGAAGGCACCTTGATGTCGGCGGCTCGCGTCGATTTGGTCCTGCTCATGGAACGATCATCTCGCCGCCGGCCGCCGCGTCAACGCCGGCTTATTGGCGAGTATGGACCGGTTGTTCACGGCCTATTGCCAGGTTCTTCACCAATTAGGGCTTTTCGGCGCGCACCGCTCCGGTATGCTGGACCGTCAGCGATGAGCATTTCTTTGATGTACCGGCGGAATCCCGCCTTGGGCGTCATCCGCCCGCCGAAGGCCAACACTCCATCCAAGGCGCGATGCGGATGGGCTTGCTTACTGCTCGCGAGCGGCGTGGTCGTTGGGGCACGGGCCGCCGATGCCGACTTGCCTCTGGCCCGGATGCCCCAGCGGGAATTTCAGTCACGCACACCGTGGTCGGACCCGAACTTCTTCCCGATCGCGGTTTGGCTGCAATCGCCTGGCAATGCGGCGCGGTACCGGGCGGCCGGGTTCAACTCCTACGTGGGGCTGTGGCGCGGACCGACTGAGGAACAATTGACAACCCTCAAGCAGGCGGGTATGCGCCTCATTTGCGGACAAAACGAAGTCGCCCTCCGGCATCGGGATGATCCCACGATCATCGGCTGGATGCATGGTGACGAACCGGACAATGCCCAGTCGCGGCGCGGCGGGGGTTATGGACCGCCCATCCCGCCGGAGCAGATCCTCGCCGAGTACGAACAGATGCAGCGCGCGGACTCGACGCGGCCGGTGATGCTGAATCTGGGGCAGGGTGTTGCGTGGGATAACTGGCACGGGCGCGGTGTCCGGAGCCGGCACCCGGAGGATTATCCCCGCTACGTGCAAGGCTGCGATATCGCGTCGTTCGACATTTACCCGGTCAATGGCGAGAGCCCGGAGGTGGCGAACAAGCTCTGGCTGGTGGCTGACGGGGTGACGCGGTTGGTCGGGTGGTGTGGCAGTTCGCGGTTAGTCTGGAATTGCATCGAGTGCGGCCGCATCGGAGAGGTGGATCGCCAGCCCACGCCGCAACAGGTCCGGTGTGAAGTGTGGATGTCGTTGATTCACGGCTCGCGCGGCCTGATTTACTTCGTGCACCAATTCAAACCGCAGTTTCGCGAGGCGGCGTTGCTGGACCATCCGGAGATGCTGGCGGAAGTGACCGAGTTGAACCGTCAGATCACCGAGTTGGCGCCGGTGCTGAACAGTCCTTCTTTGCCGGCCGCCGCCGAAGTAGCATCGGCGAATCCGGAAGTGCCCATCGACTTCACGATGAAACGGCGCAACGGCGTGAGTTACCTGTTCGCGGTGGCAATGCGTGACGGATCCACGACCGGCACGTTCGTGATCCGCGAGGGTCCACGGAGCGGGAGCGTTCGAGTCCTGGGCGAAAACCGCGGGTTGCCGTTGCGGGATGGGCGATTCAGCGACCACTTCGCGGCCTGGGACGTGCACCTTTACCGCATCGAGGCGGGCGGGCAGTGATGGAACGTTACGGTCCAGGTAGCAACGGCGCCACGCGCCGTCCCTACCTGAATCGTAATGATCGCTCTACGCGGGCGCCGGCGCTGCCACCGCAGCCGCGCTCTTGGCGGCCTCGAGGTCTTCCTTGCGCTGACGGAGGCTCTTGAAGAACTCGTAGCCCTCGCGCAAGCGGCGGACGCAAACGTCCTTGTCTTCGAGCATCGTCTTGATGATGCGTAGAATCGGTTTCGGCCGCAGGTAATAGGCCCGATAAAACCGGTCCACCGCTTCGAAAATCTCCTCTTTGCTCAAGCCCGGATATTCGAGGGCGCTCTGCTGGAACCCGTCGTTCTCGACCAGGTCGGTCTTGTCTTTTTTGACGAACCACCCGTTCTGGCGCGCCATCTCGAACAACTCGGTGCCGGGGTAGGGCGCGGCGAGCGAGACCTGGAGGCTGAACACGTCGAGTTCCTTGGCGAAGTTGATGGTGTTTTCGATTGACTGCTGCGTCTCGACCGGCAATCCAAGAATGAACGTGCCGTGGATGACGACGCCGGCCTGGTGACACGCCTGGGTGAACTTGCGCATCTCGTCCATCGTCACGCCCTTCTTGATCCGGGTCAGGATGTCCGCATTGCCGCTTTCGTAACCGACCAGGAACAGGCGCAGCCCGCAATCCTTGAACGACTTGATCGTGTCGTAGTCGATGTTCGCCCGGCTGTTGCAGGACCAGGTCAGGCCGAGCGGGCCCAGCTTTTTGGCGATCTCGCGGGCCCGCGGCAAGTTGGCCGTGAACGTGTCGTCGTCGAAAAAGAACTCTTTCACCTGCGGGAAGAGCTTCTTCATGTAGGCCATTTCGTCGGCGACATTCTGGGCCGAGCGGACGCGGTACTTATGTCCGCCGATGGTTTGGGGCCAGAGGCAGAACGTGCACTGGGCCGGGCAACCACGCCCGGTGTACATGCTCACGTAAGGATGGAGGAGGTAGCCGATGAAATACTTCTCGATCTGGAGATCGCGCTGGTAAACATCCGCCACCCAGGGGAGCGCGTCCATGTTCTTGATCATCTCGCGCTCCCGGTTGTGGACGATCTTGCCGTCCTTGCGGAACGACAGGCCGTCGATCGTCTCGAGCGGGCGGCCTTCGGCGACTTCCTTGCAGGTGAAATCGAATTCCTTGCGCCCGACCCAGTCGATGGCGGGCGAGGCCTTCAGGGTCTCGGTGGGCAGCACGGCCGCGTGGGCGCCGACAAACCCGATCCGGGTTTCCGGGCGGTTGGCCTTGATGGCTTCGGCGACCTTGGAATCGTTTTTCAGGGACGGTGTCGAGGTGTGGATGATGACGTGGTCAAACGCCTTCGCGGTTTCGAGGCATTGCTGGATGCCGATGTTGTGGGGCGGGCAATCGAGCAGCCGGCTGTCGGGCACCAGCGCCGCGGGCTGGGCCAGCCAGGTGGGATACCAGAAGCTGGTGATCTCGCGCCGCGCCTGGTACCGCGACCCGGCACCGCCGTCAAAGCCGTCGAACGAAGGGGGAGAAAGAAAAAGTGTGCTCATGAGGTATCAGCCTTGACTCGTCAACTTGTTGTAGTCTTCGTGGGTTCCAATCCAGACCCATTCCACGGAATTGCCGACCAAGTGCCCGATGGCGCGGTAATGCTGGCCGACGCGAACCGAAAACCGGTCGCCGTC
>JAGWYX010000477.1 GCA_018969165.1 Verrucomicrobiota bacterium | reverse complement strand
CGTCGAGTGAAAAGAAGCTGCACGCGATTGACATCATCCCGATCGCCAGGAGCGACACGTGGGGAAACCGTTTCTGCGCGTGGACCCGGCCGAAGATTTTGAAAAAGTACCCATCGATCGCCGCGGCGTACGGGATGCGCGAGTAACCCAGCAACAACGCGAACACCGATGCGTACGTCGTCCACAGGATCATCAGGGTAAAGACGTCGGCGACGCGGGCGTTGAACAGTTTTTCCATGAACACCGAGACGACGAAATCCGAGACGGGCTTGGTGTTATCGGCGGGCACGAAGCTGCGCCAGGGGACGACGCCGATGATGCTGAGGTTCATGACGGCATAGATCAGGGCCACGCCGACGATGCTGATGAGGATCGAGCGCGGGATGACCCGGCCGGGGTCCTTGACCTCGTCACCGAGATAGCAGACGTCGTAATAACCGAGGTAATCGTAGATGCCCAGCCGTGTCGCCGCCCCCAAGCCGAACACGAAGCCGAGCGAGAGGTCGAAGGCGTGCGGCGGGAAATCGAAAGCCAGCTTGGGATTAAAATGGGTGGCGCCCGCGACGATCACCGTGCCGGTCGTCAGCAGCGTGCCGATCCACAGGCCGATGGTGATTTTGCCGATCGAGGTGATCTGGCGGTAGAGCAGGGCGATGTTGAGGATGCCGACGCCGGCGGCCACCAGTTTTTGTTCCAGCGGGGTGATCCCGTGCCACACGTAGCCGAGGTATTGGGCGAACCCGATATAACCCGAAGCGATCTCGAGCGGTCCGCTGAACACGAACTGCCAGATGAACAGGAAGGCCACGAGCCGCCCGAAGGTCTCGCGTCCGAAGCCTTCGCGCAAATAGAGGTAGCTGCCGCCGGACCCCGGCATGGCCGCGCCCAGCTCGCTCCAGATCATCCCGTCCGGGATGGCAATGAGCACGCCGATCAACCAGCCCAGCATGGCCTGGGGGCCGCCGCCGTTAATGGCCGACATCAGCAGCGGGATGGTGATGAACGGTCCAACGCCGATCATGTTGGACATGTTCAGCGCCGTCGCCTGCAGCAAGCCCAGCCGACGCATCAAGGGCGGGTGCGACGCGGCCGCCGCGGGTCGGCTCGGATCGCCTGAGGCCGAAGCGTGAGCGGGCTCACGCCCGCTGCAACTCGGTTCGTGGGGAGGTTCAGCGGCCATGGGTTTGACCGCTGTCCATTGGCGACTGCCTGAGCGCGGTAGGGCGGCGCTGCCGCGCCGCCGGGCCTGGCGGCAGTTCGGTCCTTCCGCGCCCCGGTTCCGGGAGGGTCTCCACGTTTTCTTCAACGCGCATTAGGACCATGAACCGCTCGCGATCGGACGGCGGCTTGTCCCAAGCCGCAGCGCGTGCCGGGCCGCTGCGGGTTGAGACAACCCGCGCTCCGGGGTTAGGTTCCTGGGAAGTTACCACTCGCCTCATGCCGCGGCGCGCAAGGCCGCCGCGACGTCCGTCTGGCGGCCGAGGTCGTTCTGAATTCGTCCGAGCGCGGACAGGAACCGGTGGACATTGGCCCGGGTCGAGGTTTCGCCCATCAATCCGACGCGCCAGATTTGGCCTTTGAGCGGGCCGAGGCCGGCGCCAATTTCGATGTTAAAATCGGTCAACAACCGTTTTCGGACGACCGCCTCGTCCACGCCTTTGGGGACGCGCACGGTGTTGAGTTGCCAGAGTTGGTGGTCGGCCTGGGCGGCCAGTTCGAGACTCATGGCGGCCAGGCCGGCCTTGAGCGCCTGATGGTTTTGCTCGTGCCGGCGCCAGCGCGCGTCGAGACCTTCGGCGAGGACCAGTCGCAAGGCCTCGTGGAGCGCGTAATTCATGGTGATCGGGGCGGTGTGATGATAGACCCGTTCCTGGCCCCAATAGGCCGCCAGCAGGTTCACATCCAGATACCAGCTCTGGACCTTCCGCTTGCGCCCGGTGGCCACCGCCATCGCCCGGGGGCTCAATGAGACCGGGGCCAGGCCCGGCGGGCAACTCAGGCATTTCTGAGTCCCGCTATAAACGGCGTCAATGCCCCAGGCGTCCACGCGCACCGGGCAGCCGCCCAGCGACGTCACGGTGTCCAGCAGCAGCAAGGCCCCGGCGTCATGGCTGAGCCGGGAGATTTCCTCGACCGGCGTGCACGCGCCCGTCGAGGTTTCCGCATGGATGATGGCGACGAATTTCGGACGACCTCGTTTGAGTGCCTCGGCGATTTGGCCGGGTTCGATGATGCGGCCCCAGGGCGCCTCGACTTTCACGACCCGGGCGCCGCAGCGCTCCGCGACCTCGACCATGCGCGTGCCGAACACGCCGTTGACGCCGATGAGAACTTCGTCGCCGGGCTCGACGAGGTTGGCGACGCAGAACTCCATGCCGGCGCTCCCGGTGCCGCTGACGGGGAAAGTCATTTCGTTATTGGTCTGGAAGACCTCGCGCAGCATGGTTTTGATTTCCTCCATCATTTTGATGAAGGTCGGATCCAGGTGACCGACCAGCGGCCGGGACATGGCGTGCAGGACCGAGGGCGCAACATCGCTTGGGCCGGGCCCCATCAGGAGGCGGGGCGGCGGCAGGAACGGTTCGGGAAGTTGCATGGCGCGCAGCATATTCAGTCGGCTCGACACGGGCAACGAATTTGATGTAAACTGGCGGGCAATGCAGATGCGCGCGATGAAGCGGGTAGCAGCGGACGTCAGTCCGCTCCATCTGATCGCAAAAGAATTGGAGCCGACTCACGTCGGCTGCCACGGGGCACGGGTGGTTGATGCTCCCGAGGCATGCGCGGAGGCGAAAAGGGGCTCTCTATGATCCCCGCGGCCTTGTTGGACCAACTCCGCGCCATCGTCGGCCCCGGGGGCGTCGTGGCAGAACCCGACGAGCTGCTGGTCTATGAGTGCGACGCCTACACGCTGGAGAAATTCGCCCCGACGGCGGTGGTGCTGCCGGGGACGACCGAGGAGGTCGTGGCCGTGGTCAAACTCTGCGCGGCGCACCGGGCGCCGTTCATCCCGCGCGGGGCGGGCACCAGCTTGAGCGGCGCCGTGCTGGCCGTCGGTGGCGGGCTGATGATCGCCCTGACGCGAATGAACCGGGTATTGTCCGTGGACGCGCGCAATCGCCGCGCGCTGGTCGAGGCCGGGTGTGTCAACGCCTGGATCACGCAGGCCGTCAAATCCCACGGCCTGTTTTATGCCCCCGATCCGTCCAGCCAGACGGCGTGCACCCTCGGCGGCAATGTCGCCACCAACTCGGGCGGGCCGCACACGCTCAAATACGGCGTCACGACCAATCACGTGCTGGGTTTGGAGCTGGTGCGGCCGGATGGCGAGGTGGAGTGGCTGGGGGTTCGGCCCGACGGCGGCGAGGACTGCAGCGGTCCGGACTTGCGCGGGGCGGTGATCGGCTGCGAAGGGATGTTTGGCATTGTGACGCGGGTGCTGGTGCGGCTGACGCGTTCGCCGCAGGCTTACAAGACGCTGCTCGGGATATTTGAAAGTGTCGAAGAGGCCAGCCAGACCGTCAGCGACATCATCGGGGCAGGGATCGTGCCGGGCGCGCTCGAAATGATGGACCAGCTCATCACCCAGGCGGTCGAAGGGGCCTACCAGTTCGGGTTCCCGCTCGATGCCGGGGCCGTGCTGATCATCGAGCTGGACGGCCTGGCGGCGGGGCTCGAGCGGCAGGCCGGGCGCGTGGTCGAGATTTGCCGGAAAAACCGGGCGCGCGAAGTGCGCGTGGCCCGGACCGAGGAAGAACGGGCGTTGCTGTGGAAATGCCGCAAGCGCGCCTTCGGGGCCATCGGCCGACTGAGCCCGAATTTCCTGACCCAAGACGGGGTGGTGCCGCGGTCCAAGCTGCCGGAGATCATGCAATTTATCCGGGCGACGAGCGAGCGGTTCGGCTTGCGCATCCCGAACGTGTTCCACGCCGGGGACGGCAACATTCACCCGTTGGTATTGTATGACGAGCGGGACGCCGACCAGGTGGCGCGCGCGGTGGCGGCCGGCAACGCGATCCTGGAGAAGTGCATCGAGCTGGGTGGCAGCGTGACGGGCGAGCACGGGATTGGCGTCGAGAAGATCGATTTCATGGCCAAGCAGTTTTCGACGGAGGACCTCGAGGCGATGCGGACCTTGCGCCGGGTGTTTGATCCGGACCAGCGGTGCAATCCGCACAAGCTGTTCCCGGGCTCGAAGCGGTGCGTCGATTT
>JAGWYX010000476.1 GCA_018969165.1 Verrucomicrobiota bacterium | reverse complement strand
TTCACGCATCCAGAACCAGTCCTTCAGGTCCGAAGGACTGCTCATGGGGGCCTGGTGCCCGTGCTTGGGGGCGCGGCTGAGCCACAGGTGCGATTCCGAGTGGCCATCGGCAAACGCGAAACCGCATCCGCCGTTATGATATGTTCCCGGAGCATCAATCCAGACCGGGCGTTCCATCCCGAACGCGAACGCCGCATCATTAAGATTGTAGATGTCTTCGTCCACCAAGACCCAAAGCATGGCTGGACCCGGGGCCACGATCGTCGATAGCTTCCCGTAGGTGCGCCAGGGAGCATCGCGCCGATGATCGAACTCGTTATTCAACCACGGACCGTTGACCGCCAGCTTCGGCGGGCCAGCGTGCTCGCCTCTGACGGCATCAAATGCGGCACAGATGGTCCCTACTGCCTGGTTCATGGAAAAGGTCCGCGCCGCCGGCACTGTCTTGCCGATCAGAGCCGGATCAGTCCCTTGGTACAGGCCGTTGCGGGTGTCCCCGGGGCAATGAAAAACGGTCGTGTTACCTCGTAGGTACGGCGCGACCAAGCATCGGGATGGATCCTTGAGTATGTCTGGGTTGAACTCCTGCGGCCGGCCGCGTCCGGCGTCGCCCGAGCACCAATTGTGTCCGGGTATTGTGTTGGCGTCATCCGGGTTGGGCGGCAGCAGGTCGTGGTAATCGGCTGTGTAAAGGTGGATGGCAACCATTAACTGTCTGCCATTATTCAGGCAATAGACTCCTTGTGCCTTCCGCTTTGCACGTAGAATTGCCGGCAGCAGCAGCGCCGCCAGCATCGCGATGATGGCGATCACGACCAGGAGTTCGATCAAGGTGAAGCCTCTCCTTCGGGGCTCGAGAAGCTCCTGTGCGTACCGGCTCTGGTGATTGAACGACACGACTGGATACTTGCAAAACGCCGCCCGACTCCAAACTCAGCCTTCGGGAACAGCATCCAGAACATACGCCCCAGTGGCCGGTTGGCAAGCGCGTCGTTCTCCACTGCTCGCCCACAAACGTGCGATTGCCGTAGGCTATCGGCGATGGGCATTTACGGCGTGCTGGCTTATTCGGTAGCGCGACGCACTTCGGAGATCGGCATCCGCATGGCGATGGGCGCGGAGCGGCAGCAGGTCTTGGGTATGGTGCTTGCGGACGGCCTGCGCATGATCTTAGGGGGAGTATTGGTCGGCCTGATCGCTTCGTTTTGGCTGCTGCGTCTGCTACGGCGAGAGCTTTTCGAGGCCAGCCCACTCGATCCAGTTGTCTTCTTGGGCGCGGCCGCGCTGCTGTCGGGAGTGGCACTGGTAGCCTGCCTCCTGCCAGCGCGGCGGGCGACCCGGATCAATCCAATGGAGGCGCTGCGGTACGAATGACCCTGCACGTCGGAAAAACCACCTTCCCCATTTCCCGATTCAACTCATCCAGCCACTGCGTCAACCGCTTGCCCTCGTAAACAGGTTCGCCGGGTCCCAGGTCCTCCACCGCCACGAACCCGGCCACCGCCAGAAATGCCAATGGGAAAATCCACCAGCGCTTGTCCACCTTGTGGGCGATTTTCCATCCCCCGGACCCTGACCACAAGCCTTTTGATCTGAACGTTGAACCTTTTGGCGTGGTCAGAGATTAAACAGTTGCGAGCGGCGACGGATCGTGATCGCTGCACTGGCCGGTAGCAAACTCGATGGATAACGAGCCAACGTGTGACGTGCCCAGCGATGACGCGTTGATCGCGGCGATCAACGACGGCGATCCAGCCGCCTTTGAAACGTTGTACTACCGGTATTGCGACTGGGTGGTGAACCTGGCCTACCGCTTCACCCAGGACCGGCACCTGGCGCTGGACGTGATGCAGGAGACCTTCCTGTATTTCCTGAAGAAGTTTCCCGGCTTCCGGGCGACCGCCCAGCTCAAGACGTTCCTCTATCCGTGCGTGCGCGACAAGTCGATCGCCGCGTTGCGCAAAGCCCGACGGTGCCAATCGAGCCCGGCCACTGCGGCCGAACTGGAGGCCATCCAGACCGTCGAGCCGGCAAGTGGTGCGGCCGCGGACCTGGAGGCGCTGTTGGCCGGCCTTACCGACGAACATCGCGAGGTGCTGTGGCTGCGGTTTGTGGGCGGTCTCCGGTTGAACGAAATCGCCCAGGCGGTTGGCCTGCCGCTGGGCACGGTCAAATCACGGCTGCACCATGCCCTGCGAAGCTTGCGCCGGATCGAACGCTGTCTGCCGGCGCGGTGAACCATTTCCACCCGATGCGCATTTAATCTCAGCGACGGTTGACGATGATCGAGCAGAACCAGTTTGACGAAGACGACCAACCCGCCATTCCTGACAGCCTGCGGGAGACGACGACCGCCGGGGGACGACAACGGATTCTCATCCCGCCACAGGTTCATGCGGCGGTGCTGGGCGCGGCGCGGCAGCATTTGCGGCGGACCACCCGGCGGCGTTGGCTTCTCGGGCAAATGGCGGCGAGCGCGGCGGTGATCGCTTTCTGGCTGTCCCTGGTCTGGTCGACCAATTCTGGCAGCCGGTCGGCCTCACCACGAATTGCCGTATCGTGGCGGGTTCCGAGTCCTTCTGGCAAGCTGAGTACCGGAGTCAACCTACCGCAACCGACCGATGGAAGAGCCGGTGTCGGCCGGCGCGAGGTGGGTCTCCGGTATGAAACCTTCAACCCGACGGAAGAATCCAAGGCTCTTAGCTTGGCTGCGCCTCTCCATTCGGAGCCGCTGCGTTACGCCCTGGTGCAGGTTGCCTACGACCTGGACCGGCGCATCGACCGGTCCCGCCAGCCCGCCGACCGGCTTGATTTCCGAGTCAGTTTCCAGCCGGCCGCGCAGTGAGCGCCTCGTACCCATGACGACCCATAATCCGTTGTCGGCCCCGCCCTCGGTGATCGCCCGGTGGCTGCTCGCGCTGTTGTCGGTCACGCTCGCCGCTCACGCCCAGCCCAAAATCGCGGTGATTGATTTGCCGAAGGTATTCAACCTCTACTACAAGACGGTCCGAGCCGACGCCGCCTTGAAGGAACGCGGCGCGGAGTTCGAGAAGGCCAAACAGGAAATGATCGACCGATATCACCAGGCGGAAGCGGAATACCGGCGGCTCGTTGCCGAAGCCGGTGATCCGGCACTGTCGGCCCAGGAACAGGTGAAACGGAAAAGCCAGGCGGAGGCCAAGCTGCGGGACTTGAAAGAGATGGACGAGCGTTTTGCGAAATTCGTTCGCGACACCCAGGAGGCGGTCGCCAATCAGATACAGCGCTTGCGGGAAAAGCATCTGCGGGAAATCCAGGAAAATGTCAGCGCCAAATCCAATGCGGAAGGCTATGAGCTGGTGTTGAACACGTCAGCGCTGGGTGCTGACCACTTACCCTTGGTGGTTTTCCACCACGAGGTGCCGGATTTGACGGATGCGATCGTGCAACAGCTCAATGCCAACGCACCGGCCGAGCCGAACGACAAGAAATCCACCCAACCCTGACCGGATGCCGTGGCGTGGAATTTGGCGTTGCGTCGTCCGGTGAAAGCGTTGACGGCGCGCTCCGTGCAACCGGAGCGCCGATCCGCCGAGCGCACGGTAATCCGCTCACAGCCGATTGCCACCCGCCTTCTTGATGGCCGCCCAGCGGGCCTTGGCCGACGCCGACCGCCTCGCCCGCTCCGCCGCGCTCACCTTCCGCCGGCCGTTCGACGATCTCCTTGCGACCTTGGTTTTCCTCAATCGCGCCCACCGTGCCCGCGCGGCCGCGGCAATCCGCGCCCGGCCGGCCGCGCTCATTTTGCGCTGTCCACGGCTTGGCGATCCAGGTAGCGATTTGCTGCCGCCCAACAGCTCGCTCAGTCTGGCTTGCAGGCCTTCGATCCGTTCTTTGAGCGTGAGCGCTCGCTTCAGGTCGTGAGTTGAAAGGTCAAGTGGGTTTGTCATGGCGCGAGAGTAGGAGGACCTCGGGCCGAGATCAATCAGATTGCCGGGATGCACGCGTAGTCAACCTTCCGGCCGCTTCGCTGCATTCGTTGACGCTTATGCCGAGCTCGGCATAAGCGTCATTCCTTTGCCACTCACCTCCTGGAAGCCGGCGCCCATCTGCACACCATCCAAAAGCTGCTCGGACCCCCGCCGGCCCCAACCACCGTCGTCATCGCCGCATGAACCGCGCGGGTCAAAATTCAGCACACCACGCGCTCGCCGCCCTTTTGTCCGCCGACGGCTCCACC
>JAGWYX010000475.1 GCA_018969165.1 Verrucomicrobiota bacterium | reverse complement strand
CCGGCGGGCCGTGTCTTTGCCGGGCGGTTCGTCGATGCGATCGTTGACACAGAATGCCGAGCCGTCGGGCTCGACGCCGAAGCGCTGCCGGCCGCCTTCGCAGCCGACGGGGAAATAGAACTGGCGTTTCGGCGGCATGTCGGCTAGGGCGCGTTGGTAGCTCTGTTCCGGCTGGTCGAAGACGCGCTGGTAAAGCGGCTCGGAGGGCGCGGCTTTCCAGCGCGCCCGCACGTCGGCGTAAGTCTCGAGGGCGTCCGCGCGCTGGACCAGCACGCCGTAGGCCGGCGCGAAGACGCGCGCGCCGCGGGCTACGTCCCGGGCATCGAAGCTGAAGTTGGCCTGCCGCGCGCGAACGGTGACGACGGTGCGGTCGAACGAGTTGACGTTCGGGCTTTCGGTGAACCAGACTCGCGTCCGGACGCCGGCCATGTGCCGTTTCACCCGCGACTTCCAGGACCTGTCCGGGCCGAGGGTGACGTTGGCGCCGAGAGGTTCGAGGTGATCGACATAGCCATTGAACGTTTCGAGGTGGCCGTCCCAGGATTGCGAGTTGACCGCGGTGCCGCCCCACTCGAGGCGGACGTCGGTGCTGCGCCAGGTGGAATCGCTGAAGACCTGGAACGATTGGAGCGCAGGCGCCGTGTGCGAGAAGAGCAGCCGCACTTTCATCGTCGTGCGATAGGGGGCGGAGAAGTCTTTGAGCTGGGGAAACTCGGTCGCGTTGACGTGGTGGAACACGTAGGTCCAGGTGCGGCCGTCGATTTGGAGCTGGGCGTCGGCGTCGCGCCAGCGGCCTCGGTACCAATCGCCGATATCGAGCCAGCCCGATTCGCCGGCGCCGGAGGGGTGATCGCGCGGGATGCGGCGTTCAGGCCATTGTGATTGCCACCATTGCAGGCGGGCGCTTGCCGGCGCCGGCGGCGGGCCCGCGAAGGCGACGACGACGCGGAAGACATCGCGCGGGTCCTCCCAATAAATGCCAACGTCCCGACCGTTGTCCCACGAGGTGCGCTCCCCCCAGGGCGCGATATTGACGGGATCGCCTGCGGACAGCGGGCGGGCCGGGGGCGGGACCGGCGCGAGGAGGGCGTCGGGGCGGGTGCCGTAAGCGGCGAAGCTATCCGAGGGGCTGTGTTCGGGGGATTGTGCGCGCAGCGGTTCGGCCGCAGCGGCCAGAAGGATTCCGGCGAGGCAGGCGCGGCGGGTCAGGTGGATTATCCGAAAATCGGCGGGGTGCGGTGTCCTCACCGTGCCGTGAGCGTCGGGCGGAGGACGGCCCGCCCAACGGCGCGGGGTGATGTTCATGCGAAGTGATGTTCCCGAAAAGGCTGGGGGATTCATGGGAGTGACCTGGTGAATGGCATTGATTCAAAGGACACCGCGCTGCCGGCGGTGGGCGCAGCGTGCGGCTTCTGGGCCGCTTGCGTGGCGAGGCCCAGGGAGGGAAATGGTCAAGGAGTTCATGAATCGTAAGAAGAATGGAAGCGGTGACGTGAGGTCTGAGGCGCGCCTTGCTAAGACTCCTGCAATGCCCGCAGTTCGCGATCCACCTGGCGGACGCGGAGGGCCAGGGCCTGGGCGAGCCGCGCAAACAGTTTTGCGGCCAGGATCGGATGTGCCCGGGCGACCTCGTTGAAGCGGGCTCGCGAGATCGCGAACAGGTCGGTCGAGGTCAAGGCCGTCGCGTCCGCCGAGCGCACGCCGCGGTCCAGAAAGGCCATGTCGCCGATAAAATGGCCGCGGGTGAACGTCCCCAGGTGATGGTGTTTCCCGTCGCCCAAGGGCAGGTCGATCCGCACGGTGCCGCGCCGGATGAGGAGCAGCTCATCGCCGGGATCGCCATTTTGGAAAATCTTTTGGCCGGGGACAAAGGTTTGCGCGGCGAGGCAGGGTGCCAGGGCGGCGCGCAGCTCGGCTGGGTCCAGGCCGTGGAGCAAGTCGAACTCGGCAAGTTCGAGCGGTTGCGCCTCACCGCTGGCCAGCAGGTTGGCCTCGGCGAGGAACTGGTCTTCGGTCCACTCGAGGGCGTCGTCGAGGGTCTCGAGGATTTTGACGTTCTGCGAGGGTTTGACCAAGCCGACCTGGTCGAAGTAGGCCTCGAGGCGCTGGCCGGTGGGCAGGCTGGCGGGTATGTTGGTGAAGAGCAGGTGGGCGTGGCGCTCGGTGAGCATGGCCTCGATCTGTTCCAGGAGGTGGGCGGCGGTAAAGTCCACCGACTGAATGCGCCGGAAATCCAGGATGAGGTAGCGACAGCGCCGCAGGTCAGGTTCCAGTTCGGTGAACAGTTTGTCGGCGGTGCCGAAGAACAAGGTGCCTTGCAACTCGCAAACGGTCGTCAGCTCGCCGCGTTCGCGGAGCACCGCGCGCTGGGCCGGGAGCCGGTGCTGTTTGGAGGAGATTTGGTGTCCGTAGAGCTTGCGGCGGATGACCGAGCCGCGGATTTGCTCCCGGATAAAGAGCAGGATCGCCAGGCCAAACCCCGCGGCGGTCGAGGCGATGAGGTTATAAGCGACCGAGATGGCGACGACCGCGACGACGACCAGAAAATCGACGACGGTGGACCGTTGGGTGAGCAGGTGAAGACTGGCGCGGTCGATCATCCGCAGGCCGACGACCAGCAGGATGCCGGCCAGTGCGGCGATGGGGATCCAGGCAATGAACCGGCCCAGGACCAGGAAGGCGATGAGCGCCAAGGCGCCGGCGGCCAGGCCCGAGAGGCGCGTGGCGCCGCCGCTATTGACGTTGACCAGCGTGGCGCCAATGGTGGCTGAACCCGGTACGCCGCCGACCAGGGCCGACGCGACGTTGGCCAGGCCCTGGCCGAGCAAGGCGCGGTTTGAATCGTGCCGGGTCCGGGTCATGGCGTCGACCACCACGCAGGTCTTGAGCGTGTCCATCGACAGGAGGATTGAGAGGGTCAGCGCCGGGACCACGAACCCGCCGAGTTCGGCGAATCGCAACTGGCTGAGCGCCGACCCGCGGGCGGTGAAGTCCGACAGGAATGAGCCCGCGCCGCCGGTGAAGGAGCCGATTACGAATGGATTGTGATCCAGGTGGCGCAAGGCCGGATCGGTCAGGGCCAGCGCCCCGTAGGTCAGGGCGCCGGCCACCAACGCCAGGATTGTCGCCGGCACGGCTTTGGTCACTTTCGGGGCCGCCAGCATGACGGCCACGGTGACGGCGCCGACGGCCACGGCTGGTCCGGCCCAGGCGCCGGGCGAGAGCAGGCCGTGCCAGAGCGAGTTACCCGCGGCGAGCCCGAGGAACTTGGGCATCTGGCTCAAGAAGATCAGCACCCCGACACTGGTGAGGTAGCCCGAGCTAACGGGGTAGGGGATGTATTTCATGAGCCGGCCGCCGCGCAGCAGGCCGTAAATCAATTGCGCTCCGCCACACCCCAGGCCCACGAGCGTCATAAACACCAGGGCCTCGGCCGGCTGGGCGGGGTGCCCGACGCCGTGACGGCCTGCCAGCACGTCAGCGGCGAAGGCCGTCATGACCGCGGCCGCAGGTGCACAGGGCGAGGTGACCAGTTGCGGTGTCCCGCCGGTGAGCGGGGCGAGCAAGCCCATAGCGATTGCGCCCAGGACCCCCGCCATTGCCCCCTGGGCGACATAGGCCGGACCGAGCGCGGTGAAGATCGCGACGCCAAAGGCGATCGACGACGGCAGCGCGACGAGCATAGCCGCCGAGCCACCCCAAAGGTCGTCCGAGTGGAGGTTGGTCGGGGGAGGATCGCTTGCGGCGTTTGAATCCGGCATGGCAGTAGGCTGGCCCGCACCGGTTATGCTCCGGGTGAGGGCGAGCAGCAAGGCCGAAGTAGGACCGTGCCCTGGGAGGAACCAGCGTGGGTCAGAGCCAGCGCGCCGGCGTCTTGGACTGCGGTGGTCCTCGACCGCTTTGCGACGGCCGCCCCCAGGCCGGAAAAGCGCCAGCGGACTACTGGCGCAGTCCAAAACCTGGCGGTCGTTCCGCCGGGTCGTGGGAAGCTCGGCGGTGCTTGTGGGTGTGGGCCGTGAACCGAGTCGCCACCTCTCCCGCCCCGCGGGCACGCTCTCCTCGACCGGCAGCGGAGGGTCCGCGTGAGGAGGCGCTCCTGTCCACCCGGTTCATCCAGAGTCAGATGTTTGCGCGCTGAAAGTTGAACGTTGGCCTTGCTTTCACCTCAGCCTACCGACCGCTCGACCCGGTTTGCCTCGCCGCGGTGCCAATGGATTTTCC
>JAGWYX010000474.1 GCA_018969165.1 Verrucomicrobiota bacterium | reverse complement strand
GGTCGAGATCTCGCGCCAGGCGGCTGACGGCCGCGCCCGCGTGTTCGCGTCCATCGGGCCGAGCGGCAAGCTGTTGCTGACGGGGGAGGCCAACGAAGAGGAATTGCGGTTGGCGTTCGAGGAACAGGCGCAGGCCTTGGCCGAGGCCGGGGCCGATGCGCTGGTGGTCGAGACGATGTCCGATCTCGATGAGGCAGTGATTGCGGTCAGAGCGGCCCACGCGACAGGTTTGCCGGTCGTCGGGTGCATGGTGTATGACTCGGGCAGGAACAAGGACCGGACGCTGACGGGCATGGCGCCCGAGCAAGCGGCCCAGGCGTTGCGGGCGGCGGGAGCGGACGTGATCGGGGCCAATTGCGGCCAGGGCATCGCGGGGTTCGTGCCGATCTGCCAGCGCCTCCGCGCCGCGACTGACGCGCCGCTTTGGATGAAGGCCAACGCCGGTTTGCCTGAGCTGTTGGACGGAGGCGTCGTTTACCGGACAACTCCCGAGGCGTTCGCGGGTTTTGTGCCGGCCCTTGTGGCGGCGGGCGCCAATTTCATCGGCGGCTGTTGCGGCACCCGACCTCAGTTCATCCGCGCCCTCGCTGCGGCGCTCGCGCGCGGGGCTTGAGAAGGCGGGAGCGTTTGGTTTTTCACAGGCGGTGGCCCCTGCGACGTGCGGGAGGGCTTATGGGAGCCTCCTGCGCGCAGGAGCCCATGCAATTGGAACCGGAACCGCACGGGATTGAACCGCGGCTTGTCCCAAGCCGAAGCGCGTGCCGGGCCGCTGCGGGTTTGAGGACAACCCGCGGTCCGCTTCGTGGGGAGCCTCCTGTCGCAGTTGCACACGCATCGGGACCAGGAACCGCGGCACCTCCTCTCCCGCCCTGCGGGCACCCTCTCCTCCGCTGCCAGCGGAGAAGAGGGCCGGGGAGGAGGCGTCCTTCCCCGCCCGGTAGCAGCCGACGTGAGTCGGCTCCAATTCGATGGCGACCAGATGGAGCGGACTGACGTCCGCTGCTGCCCGGTTCCTGGGAAGGCCCCACGTCCAATGCCGGAACTGGATCGTACTTGGCGTTCGTCGCCGCCCATTACATGGACGGGATCGGAGCACGGGCGGCGTCGGGCTCGGGCTGACGATTGCAGGTCGCGCCCGGCCGGGCGTACCAATAGGTCGTGGCGGCGTAGGCGACGTTGGTATCCCGCCAGTGCCAGATTTCCATATCGAACCGGAGCGACTTCGTGAACGGGATCACGTCCAGATTGCGCGTGCGGGTATTGGTGGTGTGGCCCTGGTTCCCGGGGCCATCACAGCGCGGCTGCGCGCTAAACGGCCCTTCAAAGAGCGTCGGGTTCCCCCACGAGTAACCGTAGTAATCCTCCGACCCGGTGCCGAAGTGCGACGGAAACGACTCGCCGTCCACGAAAATTTTCTCATCGCCTTCACCCCACCAATCGCGCACGGGGTTGAATAGCGCCAGGGTATCGCCAAGGTACAGGCCCTGGCCATTGATCGTGATGTAATTCCAATCCGAGAACGGCCGGGTGCGGATCGGATACTGATAGCGCCAGTTCGCGTGGAAGTGCATCGAGCGATCATCCCAGGTCCAGCCGCCGGTCCGTGCCTCGGCCTGGACCGTCACCGGTTGCCGGCCGAGGTTCACCACGGTCAGACGCGCCGATTTTGCATAGGGCATCACCCAGCGGCACCGCAGCGTGCCGTTCTTGTCCACGCTGCGATACCAGGTCTGCATCGGGTTCAAACCCACGCCGCTCCCGAAAAAATCGCCCACCGGGCACCAGACCGTCTGCTCGCCATCGAACGTCAATTGCAGGACGGTCGAGCGCAATGCGCGCGGCAGGTCGTCGGCGGCGACGTGCAATTCGAGGTGCCGCAGGGCGGCCGGGCCTGGCGGAAAGTCGGCGGTGGTCGTCGCGGACGGCCCGAGGTATCCACTCGCCTTGAGCGTGAAACCATCGACAAGATCGGGCGGGTCCAGCAAGGTCCGCTCGACGCGCTCAACGGTCGTTCGCGCTGCTCGCAGCTCTTCCAGCGTAAACGTTTTTACCGCGGTCCCCGCTTCATAAGTGCGGTATTCGATGTTGTACCAGCGCTGGTCTTCGCCGCGGTGGGTCGCGCGAAAATTCGGACCGTCCCAGGTGATTTTGCAGTGGCGGGCGTACGGGATCGGCAGGTGCAGGTTCATGCCGCCCGGCGCACCCGGCGGCCCGTGCCCGTTCTCGATCGCCAGCGGGCGGCCGACCAGGAAGTGGCCGACCAGCAGATCGTAGGCCGGCGCCTCGATCGCCGGTTCGTCCGCGTCATCAAGATAAAAGCGAATCCGGCCGTCCTTGGGCGGAAACAGTCCGCCCCACCAAATGCGGACAACGCAACCCGGACCGGCGGCATCGAGCATGACCCACTCGCGTCGGCCGTGGTGGTCCTCGGCGCGGACGAACTCGCTCCAGTCGTCATTAGCGAACCATCCTTGCGGATCGCCCGGAGTTTTGGAGCGGCGATCAAAGCTGCTGGCGTGTCGTTCGGTGAACGCCGGCTTCGGCCACCGCGCAACCGCGTCCGCATTGATCATCTCCTGGAGCAAGGACGGGAGGGTGATGACCGGTTTGTCAGCCGCGGCGGCAGGTCGTGGCAACGCGCGAGTGATCTCCTCGAGCGACACGCCAAGTTCGGCGCGCGCGACGGCGTCCAGCGCCGCCTCCGGGCCGCGGAGATGCATGGTCCGATGCACGTGCGTCAGGGAGCGGCCCGGAGCCAGAGCCGCCGCGGGTGAGGACGATTCCATTTCGAAGAACGGCCCCAGTGGTTTGGCGCCGGGAGCGGGCGGACCGTCGTTGTAGCTGTTGGCGGCGTCACCGGCGTAGGGATCGACCTGGAGTTTCCACTGCGAATTGACGTAATCCGTGCGGCCATTGGGCAGGCTGAATTGCACCAGAGTCAGGACGCGGTTGGCGGCGTCGTAGCTCCCAAGGATGCCGCGCGAGCGCCGCGGGTTAATGCCGATTTTTGCCCGATACTTGCCGTCGCCGCTGAAGAAAATCACATGGTCTTTGACCACCAACCGCTCGGGAGGAACGGCGCCAAAGTAGTCCGACGTGACCGCCCGGCCGAGTTGCGATTCCGGGCCTGGATGGATCGGCACGACAATCGTCGTGGTTGGCGAGGGATTGTACATGCCCAGAATCCAGAGCGAGAGCAGGCCGGTGGCTTTTTGCCACGGCTGCTGGCCCAAGTTGGTGAGGCGATTGACCGATTCATAGCCCACCAGGCGCACGCCGGCAACCGGCGCCAGCCCGAGCCGGTTCCAGGTCTCGGCCGTGTCCAACAGCCGCACCGCCCGGTTGATCTGGACTTGAAACCGGGTGCCCGAGTAATTGGTCAACGCGAATCTGTGGCGCAACTCGATCCGGTCGCCGCGCTCGCGCACCACCTGGAACGGTTCGGTGTCCACCGACGGCGGGGTGTACCAGTGTTCGAGGTCGAACGGGGCGTCTTTGGCAAAGAAAATCGAGAACTGGCCGCCTTCGGGTCCGAGCCAAAGTCGGTCCTCGCCGCCAAAGACATTGATGTGCGGTTCGAGCTTGCCCGCGGCAATCAGCGGACGGTTGATCCAGCCGAAGCTCGGCCCGTTGGCGCCGTGATCGGTGCTGGTGAGGACCCGGCCCCGCCAGGCGGGCACGACCGCGACCTCGGCCTGGCCTTGGCGATCGGAGAGCACGACCACGTCCGTGTGCGCTCTGACGAACGCCACATCGTCGGCGAACGCGGCGGCGCGGGCCGGGGAAATTGGGAACCAAATCAGGCTGCTGAGCGTGAGACAGCCGAGTAGGGTGGCCGTGGGTTTCATGACGTTGACGAGCCGCGGTTTTGGGCCAGTATCAAACGTTCGCGGACGCCGCTCAACCCTTCTTTTGGTACCCGGGATAGGCCCCGGCGCGCCGCCAGTCCAAGCGGCCGCTCGGCCCTACCATCCGGTTACCCCGAAAGTCTCGCACAAGCCATTGGAAATCAACAGACCGACTCTTATGCGAAGTGGTGGCCCGCAGGGCTGGGGGATTCATGGGCAGCTTGAAGGTCCGGCCTCGTAGCAGCCGACGTGCGTCGGCTCTGACTGTCTAGCGAGGCGCGCCTCAGACCCCAAGTCACCTTTGTCATGCATCTTCGATTCTTCTCATCCCACGTCAATTTTCTCCGCGCGCCTCGCTCGTAGAGTCCTTGAG
>JAGWYX010000473.1 GCA_018969165.1 Verrucomicrobiota bacterium | reverse complement strand
TGCGAACGTAATCCCTGGCATCCTGTTCGGAAAGCTCCCAGCCTGGCCGTTTCAATTCCAACTTCCGCTTGAGGGCGTGGCTAAACGCGAACAGGTCGCCGCTGAATACCGACTGCCACGCCCTGAGGACCGCGGGCGGTGGGGTGGGCGGTTTCTTCCTCTGTTCTGCACGCCGCGCGAGGCGGAAGTAAACGCCCAACAAATCAGCACCTTCCACGGTCAGCGTGCGCGCCTCGCCAACGATGCTCGCCAAGGGCGTGCTCCTCCCACGGAGGTCGCTTCGGATCTGCAACTTTCGGCCCAGCATGAGCAGGTGGACGGGGCGTTCATGCTGCGCCTGCAAGTCGTAGAGTTCCCTCGCCACTTCTTCTCCCAAGTGGATGTTGTCGACGACAACCAACGTCGCATTCGCATAGTGCGATCCGATGGACGAAAGCGCGCGGAGAGATTGGTCTTGCAGGTCCGGGTTGTCCCCTGAATCGGCCAGGTCGAGATAAAATGACTCACGCTCGGCGAAATGCCGGCCGAGCGCGATGAGGATTGCGAGCGTGGTCTTCCCCGCCGCCCCTGCCCCTTGCACGCACGCAAATCGTTTTTTCAGGAGGTTCTTTTCAACGGCATCTGTGATGGAAGGTTGGTGTACTTGTCGCTGCGAATACTCCTCCAGCGTGGGGCAGAAGTCGCCGAGGCTGTTGTTCTGTCCAAATAGCGAGTGAATGTGTCGCAGGCGCCTGAACGGACGAATGGAACTCTCGGGAAGGCTCGTCGGCGCGGCGGGAGGGTTCCCGGCGTTCGTCTCAAGCACTGGAAAAGCGGCGCGCGGCTTGGCGTTGGGGGAAATGGAACGAGTTGCTGGTTCATCAGGCGCAGAGAGTTTCGGTGGCGCTTCCGTATCTGAGGGTGGCACATCGAGGTTCTCGTCCTTCGTCCAATCATGAACCTGGGATTCGATTTGCCGGGCGATTTCGAGAATCTGGTCCAGAGATTGTTCCACCGGCAGAGCAGTCGGTCGAGCCGAGAGGTAGACCAAAATTCCTCCCGGTCGGATTCCAGCGTCTGTTCCTGGTAACCGAAGCTCCAAGACGCGAATGGCGGTTCGTCCATGTCTAGTCCGCCGCGGCCTACAAAGGAAAGCAAGGCCGTCTCGGATTCGCCGGTTGCCCGTTGTCGTCGAGTCCGGTTCGAGCCCAAAAAGAGTCGCGCGCCACTTTGTCCACGGTGATTTGTCGCCGTCGCGCCAGGTCTTGTTCAGGCCCCTGCTTACGCCCGAGTGACACGCGCGTGCCCAGGTTGTGGGGGGTCCTTTTGGGACCGCCGCTACAAGGGTACCATCGGAGTTCGGCGGCACCTTCCCTCGCGACAGCCGTGACACGAGAAGGAGATAGATAGTGACCGATTTGAGCCCTTCACTCCAAAGGCTCGGTTTCACCTCCGCGTGTTTGGTCTCGAACTGCGTGGCATCGGCGGGGTGGAACACCAGTTCAACCAAGCGAATATTGCCGTGCTGACCCTCCTCGAACCCAAGGGCCAGCCACGTGGCCTTCGCAGGGTAACCCCGGGTTTTCAAGTCCTTGTCAAGGTGCTGGAGACTAAACTTTTTCACGGTTTCCGCACGATTTTCAGAAATTCTCCGCGAGTTGCAAGGGTTTTGCGGAAAGCCGTGCGGAAGGCTCAAAACTGTGCGGAAACGAGGAGGCTCCTGCGGGCCTAAAGTCTCCCCAAAAGTTAGCCCAGGTGTTGGAAGCACCTGGGCTCCGGCGGACAGGTCCGCCGGGCGCAGAAAGACTATTACAGTATGAGTGAAAATAGCCCTCCCAGCGCCCTGCGATTGTATCACAGGGACCCCTCCTTTGTACAGCCCCTCGCGGTCTTCCCCCTGAAGCGCCGACGGCGCACCGGTCAACAGGGCCACCGACAACCGCCGTCAGGAGATGACCTGACGGTGTCACGCGGTGACTTCTGCACGGTTCCGATGCGGTTCACTGACCTTGCCACCGAAAAGGTCCGGCCAGTGTTGGTCATTGCCGCCGAGCCACTCGACCTGATCGTCGCTCCGGTAACGGGCCACAGCCCGCGGCGGGAGTTCGAGGTTGCTCTCCAATCCTGGCGGGTCTCTGGCCTGCTCGGCCCCGGGAGCGTTCGTTGCTCGCGCCTCTGCGCCATTGACCGGAGCCAGGTGCAAAAGGTCGTTGGCCATGTCTTGCCGAAGGATTGGGAGCGGGTCTTGGCAGAGATGAAGGCATGGTTCGCCAGGCTCTTGGCAGCCGCCGACGCCGTTGACCTCGAATCGCTCCTCCTGGCCGACGAAGCCAGGGGGACCGTGCGCTCACCGCGCCTCCAACGCCCGCCCCGCCGCTCCGCGGCATAACGGCACCCAGTGATCACAATCTCAACTCCCACCCAACAATTATGAACAACTCTAAAACCAGCCTTCAGTCCAGTCGGCAAGACCTGCGTTCCCCCAAGCCCACAACCTCTGTCACAAGTCCAGTCCCATCACCTTTGGCCGTCGGCAACGACGACGGCCACCGACCGCCTGTTACTCCTGCCACTGGCCAGTGGCAGTTCGGCCCGGACGGCGGCGTTCCGCCGCGGGCCTTCGAGATGCACGCGCGGGAACGCGAGCGGTTTCACCTCATGGCCCGCTCGCTGCCGCTCGATCCCGACCCGACAGCCGAAGTCGAAAAACTGGGCGGCGTCATCTTCGACGCGACGTACGGCGGGAAGGTGTCGGATTTCTCCAAGCAGATCGACGCCGGCCAGCTCGAAGTCGAACGTCTCACGACCGACCGGAGTCGACTGGCAAGCGAACTCGCGAGTATTCCCGCCACCGTCGAGAAGGAGACAGCCGAACCCGCGTGGCCGCGACGGTTCTCGGTCAAGTGGTGGGAATTGGTCGCCTTCCTGGCCGTGTTCTGCGTGAGCTCGGCTGGCGCAGTGGGGAACATCGTGACTCTGCTCCTGCCGTCCTGCCAGTCCATGCTGGCGGCTCTGCTCATGGCCTTCGTTTGGGTCGGATTGTCAGTGGCCGCGAAGCGGGGGACCGGTTGCTTGCCGGGCCGCCTGCGTCCCCTCGCGTACGCGGCAGTGACCCTTGTCGGCTGTGTGGGCGGCATCCTCTGGCTCACGGGCATCACCATCAGTTATGGCGGCGGCGTGAACCTCAACCATTTGGTTGACTCTGGCATCCTGACGCCGAGCAAGACGCTGCCCTTCGTCGGCCAACTGCTGGCCGAGTTCGCCGTCGGGGTGGCCTGCCTGGGCGGCGCCGTCGCCATGCTCTCCTTCGAGCGGCACACTGAGGTCAACCCGGACCGCAAAGTGGTGTCAACCGAGATCGGCGCGGTGGACCGGGACCTGGGCGAGGTGCTGGCGCTGGTGGGCAAGGCGGAGGGGAACCTGGCCGAGCTGCGCGCCTCCCGCGCCGCCTTCGCCGCCGAGGGCGTCGCGGTCGTCCGCGCCCGGGAGGCCAGGGAGCGTCGGATAGCAGAGAACACCCGCCTGATCGCTGAGAACGATCAGCTCATCGACCGGCTTGGACAGTGACCCCGCCACCAACCTCAAACCATCAATCCATACTCAATATGCGTACCACCGTTTACACTATCATCACGCTCTCCATTGTTGCCTCGTGCTCGGCTTTTGCCGGCCCGAAAGCCGAGGCTGTGCCGTCCCAGATCGTCGTCGGCCTGTCACCGTTCATGCCGGCCGCCGCGCGGCCGCAGGTGCTCACGGCGCTCGCAGGGTTCGTGTTGACGGGCTGCCCGAACGGCGCCCGGTTCACCGTTCTCGACGGCTGGGAACTCAAGATTGTCTGTGACCTGCGCTGGCGCACGCTCGCCTATGACTCGCCCGTCGCGCGGGCCGAGAGCGCGGGACCGGCGCTCGCGGCCTTGCGCCAATGGCTCATTGATCTTGACCAGAGACCGGCACCGCCAGCACTGCGCGACTCCTGGGCGGTCAACACCCCGGAGTTCCTGCGGGCGGCGACGGCTGAGGCCGCGCCGGCACGCAGGATCATCATCTGGGGCAGCCCGATATACCGCTCGCTGGAGGAACCTTCGTTCTCGATGGTGCCGGACCGGTTTCCGAGCGACGGCAACCTGAGCCGGTCGCTCCGCGAGACGCCGTTTGGCGTTGACGACAACCGTCGACTCGCCAACACGCCAGTGTTTTGGGTGTACCCAGACGAGAGCCTCTGGCTCTCGGGCAGGCACCGGTACCTC
>JAGWYX010000472.1 GCA_018969165.1 Verrucomicrobiota bacterium | reverse complement strand
GCGGACCTGCTCGGGCGCCATGTAATCCGGCGTGCCCATCGTCGGGGAGAAGCCGACAAACGTGATCCGCCGCATTTGGGCCGCCTTGGCAATCCCGAAGTCCATGATCCGGATGCTGCCGTCGTTGCAGAGCATGATGTTCTGCGGCTTGAGATCGCGATGGACGACGTTGCGTTGGTGCATGTGGTCGAGGGCTTCGCAGACACGGCTGGCGATGCGGACCGCGTCCGGCTCCGGCAACGGGCGGACGTTCTGCATGAGCTGCGCCAGCGTTTGGCCCTCGAGGTACTCCATCACGATATACGGCCGGCTCTTGACGCCTTCCACCGGCAGAATCTTCAGAATATACGGATGCTCGAGCCGCCGGCCGATTTCCTCCTCGCGCTCGAAGCGCGAAAACGTGGCCACGTCGCTCTCGAACTGCATGTGCGGGACTTTCAACGCCACGGTCTCGCCGTTCTCGCGGTCGGTGGCCTTGTAGATGCACGCCATCCCGCTGCGGTTCACCAACTCGGTGATCTCGAATCGCCGGTCGAGGACCTGGCCGGGCTGGAGTTCGCTGTTCACCGGGGCGTCGAACCCTTCGTGGTAATAGGTCGCGCCGCGGTAGGTAACGACGCGCTCGACCTGGTTGACGCGAATGACCTGGACGGAAATATTGTCATCAACGGGGCGCCGTTCTAACAACGCAACCAGGCGTTGGCAAGCCTCGGCGGGCGGAAAATGCCGCACCGTGTCCGCGATCTCCTCGTCCGTCAGGTTGGCGTATAGTCCGTCGGTGCACTGCACGATGATGTCCCCGCTGAACAGGGTGTGGCGATTGGTGTCGTAGCGACAGAACAGCTCGCGCCCGAGGCTGCGCGTCAGCATCGAGCGCATCGGGCTGGTCATCGCGTCCCGCTCGTGCAGCAATCCCAGCTTGACCTGCAGCGCGACGTAACAATGGTCGGTCGTCAGGCGCTTCACCGTATCCTTGCGCACCAGGTAAACTCGCGAATCACCGACGTTGCCGATGACGATTTCGTCGTTGCGCAGGATGGCGACCGTGAGCGTCGTGGACATCGAGCCGCCTTCGGGGTTCTCGAGGGAGGCGTCGTGGACCTGGCGGTTGGCCTCGGTAAAAATCTGGCGCAGCAATTTCGGCGGCGGTGTTTCGGGGCGCGCCTCGCGGAAGACGGACAGGGCCGAGGTTACCGCGAGCTGGCTGGCGACTTCGCCCCGGCTCTCGCCGCCCACGCCGTCGGCGATCACGGCGAGAATGCCGTGGGAACGGCGCTGCTCGGGCGTCTCGGGCTCCGACAAGCCGACGAAGTCCTCGTTATGCGGCCGGACCGGGCCGGTGATGGAGAGTTGGGCGCAGGTGGCTTCCATCCGGGATTCGATGCGTCAAGGTGCCGTAAGTATTCAGTTGGAGACAGCGCGCTGCGCTGTCCGCCCCACGTCCAGCAGCGCCCTCGGCAGCGGGGGACGGCCGTGCTCAATACGGTCCGCCCGCTGAACGCGGGCGGGATGCCTCAGCGAGACATCCCTGCCTGAATCGTGACGAGGTGACATGGATGCTGCGCGAGGGATCTTGCTCCGTTGACGAAGGATTACAAGGTCGCAGTCGCTCGCGATCTGGCGCGCGGATGGCCACATCGGCAAGGCGGTCAGGCCCTCCGCGCTCCGGTCTGAAAACGGATCGGTTGCCTCCGGGACTGGCCGGAGGCAACCGCCGTGCGTGCGAATTGTCGCGCACCGCTTCAGGCCGACTGCGGCTTGGTTTCCAGGAAGACGGGCCGGCCCAGTTGCGTGCTGCGCTTCTTGAAGTAAACCAACCCGTAAATGCCCCAAACCGCCGCGACAAGCAGAGCGATGTAGGGTTCTTTCCAACTCATGCCGCTTACCATGAACGGCCCGATCAAGTAGAACAACATGCAAACAAAGTTCGCCAGCAGTCCGAAGATGGGGACGAACATGTGTTTGAACCCGTTAAATGAGTGGTGTTCCTTGAAGGCGACGATCGCGATAATACACGTCATCATGTAGAGCAGGAACGTGCCGAAGTTACTGATGAGGGTGATGATGACCAGGGTATTCGGCGCCTTCGCGTAAAAGGCCGGGCTGAAGATGCCGAAGCTGTACCAGAAGTTGTGCTTGTCCAGCGCCGCCGGCGTCGTGCCGCCCAGATAAATGCTGACTGTGACGATGCCGAGGACGGCCGACAGGATGGCCAGGGCCCAGATGGCGCGATGCGGCGAGAGTGTCCGGCCGTGCAGCAGGCCGAAGTGCGCCGGGACTTCCTCGTCGCGGCCCATCGCATAGGTCACCCGCGCGCCGGTGCTCAAGCAGGACAAGGTCGTGCCAATCAGCGCCAGGAAGACAGTGAACGCCTGGATGAGCATGAAGGCCTTCCCGGCGGAGGCACTGCCAAACAGCCAGGTGCCGGTGATGACCATCAGGTCGCCGATCGGCGCCCCGGAGGCCGCAGCGCTGGGCAGCGTGTAGCCGTTATGCAGCAGGTAGTTCGCGGCAAAATACTCGAACAGATAGCACACGGCCCCTTGGATCGCCAGCGACAGCAGCACCGCCCGCGGGACGTCGCGCTTGGCGTTCTTGGCTTCTTCACCCATCGCGGTGACGGACTCGAACCCGACCAGGATGAGGATGGCGATACAGGCCTGGATGAAGAAGTAACTCAAACCGTGCGGCGCTACCACCGAACCGGCGCTGGTGTGGAAGTTAAACGTCTGCGGATCTTTCGCGTCGCCCAGCTTGCCGGTGAGGGCGTCCTCGGGCTTGTAACTTACCGTGAACGGATCCGGAATGGCATGGCCGTCCTTGTCCAGTTTCAGTTTTCCGGCGTCGTCCTTTTGAAAAGCCGGGTAAGGATCGCCCTCGCCCAGTCCCATGGCAGTCAAGGTTGCCACGACGATGGTGTCTTTGTTCTTGGCTTTGTCCAAGTCGTCCTTGGCGACCGTCCGGTCCTGGGTCTTAAAGACCGGTTGCTTCTTGTCGTCGGTTTTCGGCGTGCCATCGGCCCAGGTGTCTTGCACCGGCTTGCCCTTGTCATCCGTGACGTTGACCTGATCCACGTTGTAGTTGACCGGGGCGCCGCCGGAGAGATGGTAGCCAACCGAGCCTTGGGGATGGTTCACGCGATAGGCGATGGCGATGACCGAGAATACGATCAGGGCCGTGATCTGGATGATGTTGATTGCCATGTTGACCCCCGTCGTGCCGGTCACGCCGCGGTAGGCGATGTACGCCACACCGAACGAGAAGACCACACAGAATAGGTACATAAACAGCGGGCTGTTGTAGGTTCCGCTGAAGGTGTCCGGCCAGAATTGGTTCAACAGGTAACCGCCGAGAATGGCCGTCACCCCCACCATGCAACCGGGATAGACCCAGTAGTAAAGGTGACTGGCCCACCCGGTGAAGAATTTGGCCACGCGGGCGAACCGGTAGGCCTTCGTCTTGGAGAGAAAGGCCTGCTCGGCGTACAGGTAGGAGGATCCGGCGCCGGGAAACAGCTTCGACAGCTCCGCATAGCTGATCGCCGTGGCAAAGCACAGCGCCAGCGCCGCCAGGATGCCGAACCACATCGCGCAACCCGCCATCGGGGCGCCGTAGAGCGACTGGATCTGGAAGGTCAGCCAGAGGAATGCGCCGGGCGCGATCAGCGCCATGGCATTGATGGTTAGCCCCGTCAAGCCCAGGGTTGCTTTGGTGGTGGGTTTGCTCCCGCCCCCAGAGGGTGTTGGTCCATTGCTCATAGTGTTTGGTTGCGGTGTCGCGGCGCCCGAGGGCGCCGGCCGACTGGATTTAGGTTTTGGTTCGCTGCGCTACTACGGATTACGTTGACAAACGTAATTCATGGAAATCATGAGTAGCATCCAGGATGCCACCAAGCCGCGGCGGTCTCATTCCTCCTCGCTCGGCTCCACCCCCCGGCCCTGCCCGGCTGGCGGCCGCCCCACCCCGACGCCGGCTCGCCCGCCAACGAAAAGGTTTGCCAACCAAGGACATTAGACAGCCCGACCACCGGCCCCCGGCCCGGCGCCACCCGGCGCGCGCTCGAGTGCGGGATGCGTCCGGTCCGGCGGGCGGCATGCCGGCGCGGCGCCCCGCCCTGTTGCTTTTTACTCAGCCGGCCTAAAAACGGCCGCCGACTTTGCCATAAAAGGATATACAAATCGCCCCGCGATGGTGTCTATTGGGTGTAACGGTGACCGTGAACGCGTGGAACAACCAA
>JAGWYX010000471.1 GCA_018969165.1 Verrucomicrobiota bacterium | reverse complement strand
GGCCTGCTGGACGACGTCTTTGATATCGGCGGCGGTGCCGTTGAGGTTAGTGACGGTGCCCAGGGCGGAATTATAGAGGGTGTCGTCGTTGATGAGTTTGCCGACGGTGCCTTTGCCATCGGCGACTTGCTTGGTGATGTGCTGGACATTTCCGAGGATAGCAGTAAAGCGGTCGCGGTTTTCCTTCATGAAATCGGTGAACGGACCGAGGAGTTCGGTGAACTTGTCGCCGCTGAAGCTGCGGGTGACATTGTCGATCCCGGCGGCGACGTTATCGAGTTTGGTCATGAGCGTGCTGAGGTCGGGTTGCTCGACGGTGGCGATGAAATTCCCGTCGGTGACGATCGGCGCGGTCGGGGAGCCGAAATCGATCGCGACGTAGTTCTGGCCCATCAGACCGAGGAACTTGATGGTGGCCTTGCTGTCGGTATGGACGGGCGTGCCGCGATTGACCTTCATGATGACCTCGACGGTGTTGGTGCCGAGCTTGATTTGCTCGACACGCCCGACGGGGTAGCCGGCCATTTTAACGGGGTCGCCGACCTTGAGATCCTGGACGGTGGTGAAGCGGGCGCCGACGCGGTAGCCGCCTTTGAAGAAATCGAGGCTGCCGATCATTTCGAGGATGAGGACCGCGGCGATGAAGGCCAGGGCGAAGAAGATGCCCAGCCGGGTTTCGAGGGTGTCTTTCATAAGTCGTTCCTGGGGTTGGTTTGATTGAATTCGGCGGTAATGAACTTCTGGATCAGGGGATCGGAATGGTGTTGGACGGCCTCGGGAGTGCCGACGAAGAGGATTTTGCCATCGCGGATCATGGCGATGCGGTCGGCGACGCCGAAGGCCAGGTCGCGGTCGTGGGTGACCACCAGCGAAGTGACCTGGATGCGGCGTTTGAGTTTCATGATTTCCTCGGCGACGGTCACCGCGCTCAGCGGGTCCAGCTCGCTGGTGGGTTCATCGTATAGAATCAACTGCGGCTCGATCACCAGGGCCCGGGCGATGGCGACGCGTTTTTTCATGCCGCCGGAGAGTTCGGCGGGGCTGCGTTCCTCCAGGCCCTTGAGTCCGACCAATTCGAGTTTCTCGGCGACGACGCGGGCGATTTCCGCGGGTGTCTTGAGGTGGTGCTCGGCCAGGTAGAGGCCGACGTTTTCGCCGACGCTCAGCGAGTTGAGCAAGGCCCCGGACTGGAAGACCATTGCCATGCGGACGCGGTCCATGACGCCGGGGGATTGGATGGATTGGCCGTCGATGAGGATTTGGCCGGCGTCGGGTTGCTCCAGGCCGATGAGGTGGCGGAGCAGGACGCTTTTGCCGCTGCCGCTGGGACCCATGATGACAAAAATCTCGCCGCGGTTGACTTCGAGGTCAACCCCTTGGAGGGCGGGTTGATCGGCGAAGCGTTTCCAGAGGCCGCGCACGGAGACGCTGACCCCGTTTTGGGTGGCAGGAGCGGCAGTGTTCATCAGTCCCAGTAGAGCAGCACGCGGGTCAGGAGGTAATCGAGGATCAAGATCAGGACGATCGAGTTGACGACGGCCTTGGTGACGGAGCGGCCGATGCCGCGCGGGCCGCCGAGGGTGACCAGGCCCTGGTGGCAGCAGACCACGCCGATGATGACCGCGAAGACCAGGCTTTTGATCAGACCGTTGAACACGTCCTTGAACTCGACGACGTTTTGGAGGTTGCTGAAGTAGGCTTCGAAGCTGATCCCGATTTGCCGGTTATAGACGCAGACCAGGGCGCCGCCGATCCAGCCGACCAGCACGGAGAACACCACCAGGGTGGGCAAGGCCAGGCTGATGGCGACCAAACGCGGCAAGACCAGGTATCGGATCGGGTTGATGTTCATGGTCCGCAGGGCGTCGATTTCCTGATAGACCTGCATCGAGCCAATCTCGGCCGTCATGGCCGATCCGATTCGGCCGGCGATCAGGACCGCCATCATCACCGGGCCGAGTTCCTTGCACATGGACAAGCCGATGATGCCGCCCAGGAAACTGGAGATGCCGCGCTGGACCAGGACGGGGCCGGTCTGGAGGGCGATCACGCCGCCGATGAACAGCGACAGGATGCAGGCCATGAGCAGACTGGCGTTGCCGATCTCGAACAATTGTTCGGAGACCTTGCGGCGTTGGCGCCAGGTTTGGGGCAGCGCCTGGAGGGTGCGCCAAAGCAGGACCAGCATCTCGCCGATATTTTGAAACATAACTCAACTCGGGGCGTCACGGTGGGCCCGCACGGCGGGTGCGGCGTGGGCCACAGGGAGGTAGAACAGCCGCCAGCGACGGCCCCGGGGGGTTGATTGATACTGAAAAAGGCCGAACAAGAGCGAGCATTTTCTGGTATCGGGCGTGCGCTCGCGCCGGTAGAGGTTCCAGAGCAGGGCCTGACTGGAGGCGCCAGTGCGGGGATTGTTCTCCCAGTGCCAGAGGTCCCAGAGCGAGGAGTAGCTGCGGGCGATGGCTCGGTTGTTGGGCACAAACGGCTCCAAGAGCGCCAGGAATTGGTGGCGCTCGAGGCCGTCGTGATCGAGGTGGGCGGTGTAGAGCGGCCAGAGATCGGTCCGGCGCAGGACGGTGCCCGTGACGGTGTTGCTCTCGGTCAGATGCGAATAGAGGTAGAACAGGATGCGGACCCGCTCGCGGTCCAGCGGCGCGGCGCGGAGGTGGGTGGAGCGATACAGCGGCCAGAGGTAGAACGCGGTCTCGTGGCCGCCAGCGCGGGCCTGGCTGAAGAGCGGCCACACCCGGTTGGCGGTCTTGCCTTCGCCGCGTGCGAAGACTATCAGCGGCCAGGGTGAGTCCCATTCGCGGTATTTCCTTTCACGATCGTCGGTGAGCGTGAAGAACGGCCAGAGCCAGGTCGTCGAGTCGCGATGCGGCGAGCGTTGGAGGCTGTAAAACGGCAGGAGAATCTGGGTGTGCTCCGGGTTGTCGGTGCCGATGCCGGTGTGCTGGTTGAAGAACAGCGGCCAGAGCGCGAAGAACTTGTCGTGGCCGCCCACGGTTTGGACTTCGTTGAAGCCGTTGGTGAGGGTGGTGATACCCTTGTGTTCGTGGCCGATCAGCGGCCAGACCTGCCAGCCGCGCAGGGCGTCGCCGTGCCGGACGTGGATGAATGGCAGGAGGTAGTTATCGGTGAGGATGTCTTTATTCCGGGTCTGGACATAGAGCGGGAGCAGCACGAAGCGGATGTCGTCACGGAAGAGCCGGTGTCGGAGATGGCCGTAGAACGGGAGAACGGCGGTGTAGTTTTCCTCCGGGTTGACGGAGCGTTGCTGGAAGTAGAAGGGGAACAAGGTCAGTTGTCGGGCCGTCTGGTCGCGTTGGTTGCGTCCGCCCGAGAGGCTGAAGAGCTGGAAGAGCTGGCAGCGGTATTCGGTTCCGAATCGATGATAGGTCAGCAGCGGGTAAGCGAAGTCGAACTCTTCGGTATCCGTCTCCGGATCCTGCCGGTAGGCCAGGATCGGGGAAAAGGTCCACGCCGCGACGGGGCCTTGGACCTGGTAGCTCATCAGGGGTCCGCCTGCCTCGATGCGCCAACCTCCGCCGAGTGTCAGCGGGAATTGGGCAGCAAATGGCCCAGCCGACAATGCTTCGGCGGCGCGCCCGGGAACAAGGAGGCTGAGGCTGGCCCAGAGGCAGCCCATTAACCAGTTTTTGCCATGAGGCATCAGCGGCGTCGATAGTAAGTCGGCTGTTCCAAGCGTCAAGCTTGGCAGGGATGGCACGGTCGAGCTTGGAGCGTTGAGGTGCCCCAGGGCGTTGGAGACCAAGCAGTGAAACTTAGAATTGTCATCAGGTCAGATTCCGGGAAACCTCCTAGTGGAGATCGGGCGGGGGCGATCTGGAGTTCGTTCAAGTTGCGACGGTGGGCTGGATTGGGTGTGGGGTTGGATCATGGCGCGATGTGATTATCGATAACGGCAGCGGACTTTTGAGGCGTTAACTGGTTTTTTTAAGCTGAATTTAATGATATAAGTGTTGACTTTGACTTCCAGGGGCCTACACTACCGAAAAACCGCTAAGGTTTTTACTTCGGTTCCTCCCGACCCAGTGGCGATTGTGCACTGTCGCCACTGGGTTTTTTGCTATACACGGCCGAGAGCTTGGTCAGTTCCAGGACGGCCGGCAAGAGGGTCAGGCTGGCAACCAGGCAGGCGGCGGTGCCGATGGCCATGACGTAACCGAGACTGGCGATGCCCTGGTGTTTGGCCAGCATCAGACTGCCGAAGCCGGC
>JAGWYX010000470.1 GCA_018969165.1 Verrucomicrobiota bacterium | reverse complement strand
TTTGGAAGTCCTTCGGTTAACGAAGCAATCACAACTATGTCAGCTAGATTCAACACCTCCGGGATATCATGCCGCGGCTTTAAAATGGAAACAGCCTTACTTAACCCAAGCGCTTCGCGCAGTTCGAGGAGTTTCTCATAATACGCCCGGTGCAGATCCATCATAGGTCCGACGATTAGTCCTCGCACTGGGCGTGCAATTCGCCTGGTCACAATCCCAATCGCTTTGATAAAGCAATCAATCCCCTTAAACGGGTAGATTGCGGCTATCTGAACCAGCACAACCTCATCGCCGCCGATCGCCAACTCCTCACGCAAAGCGCGAGTATCAAGACTGGGACGAAACCTGCCAAGGTCCACTGGAGTCGGTATCACCACGCACTTCGCATTCTCGCGCGCCCGGGGGCCCAGCCATGCCTCGGCAACGGCCCAGCAATTGGAAACAACCTTGGTCGAAAGATGCTTCACCATCCATGTCATCGCGTAGCGTTTCAAGCCCGTCCACTGATAGACCGTGCCCATATGCCACGCCACCTTCGTCGCCACGGCTCGACCGGCCAGCGGGCCTAGGATATGATGCGGGCCAAAGCAGTGCACCACGGCCACCTTTTGGCGCACAATCATCCGACCTAAGACCGCGACGCTCGGAGCCAGATGAGCCAATGATTCAGTGTGTTTCCAAAGATTTCCTGTGTCTCGGAATCGTCGAACTCGAAATTCGCACACGTTCACTCCATTCTCACGGGCGATCCTAGTGTATTCAAACTTGCCCTGAGGGACGGCTAGCATCACCGGATAGCCCAGATCCCGCATTCCAACGCAAAGCTTGAGTGCGCGCACGGGCATCCCATGAAGGGACGCATCCTCGACGACCACCAATTGCATTCGCTCCTGTGCATCGGTGTTCATTATCGTGCGTCACATTACCGCGTATAGGTGCCGCAGGTGCGCCAGCGCGGCTGCTTCCGTGCATTCCTCGCGGATGGCCCGCCGAATCCAGCGGATGAACTTCACGCTGCGTTGGGTGGCCTTGCGGACACGCATCACCAGCACTGAGAGCGGTGAGCCGGTCCGGGCGCATTCCCGAGCGGCGGATTTGACCCGCTGCCGTCGGCGCTGGTCCTCCGGATTATTCTGGAGGCCGTGCCGACTTTCCAAGGTTGCCTCGTAGCACAGCAGCAGATTATGGGTGATCGCAATCAAGTGCGCCTGCGTCTCCTTGGCCGCCAGACTCGTCGCCCAGGCTTTCTTTTGGCCCAGCTTGTTCTTGACCTCGTCGAAGACCTTCTCGGCTTCCCAGCGCCGCCGATACAACTCGGCGACGACTCCCGGCGGCAGGTCCGGTTCGTTGGTCAGAAACTCGAACACCTTGCCGCTCTGAGGATCCACGTAGGTAATCAGGCGCAGCCGATGCCCCTCGCGCGAACTGACCCACAGATCGCTAACCACGCCCCGGTTGCGCGCGTCGGATGGGTCCCAAGGACGGTCGGCCTCCCAGGCCAAACACAGGTTGTCCTTGAGCCGGCTGATGAAATAGACCGCGCACTCCTGCCGACAGCGCTTCCAGTAGCCAAAATCCACGCCCGCCTTGTCGTAGATGGTCAGCACCCGGGTTCCTCGGGGCACGGCCTGCCGCAGCCCCTTGGGTTTGATCCGCTTCAGGGCGCTCATGTCATGCTCGTGCAGGCCCTGGCCGGCGGCTAGGTGACGCAAGCTATGGGTGCGCAAATTCAAACTGTAGAAATGCCCCACGGCCATCTTGGTCCCTTGGTAACGTGGGTCATGGGTGGCGGCCTTGTGCCAATGGCCATCACAGGCGAAGCAGGCATAGCCCGCCAGCTCAGGAATGTCGGCCAACCGGTCGCTCAGTCGTTGATCCACCAACCCGACCAAGTTCAGGCTGACTTCGCGGGCCAGTTGGCCGCGCCGGCGACTGCGCAAGGAGGCAAAGTAGTTGCCCAGCGTCGGGGGTTGATCAAAGCGCAACCCATGCTCTTGCAAGAAGGCCCGACCGCTTTCGCAGCCTTCAAGCACCCGTTGCACTCCCATCCGAATCCAGTCCGGGTCGGGCAGTTCGGGGCAAGGCCGAGTGGAAGTGGCCTGGGTCAAGCTCAGTTCGATAAGATGGAAGAAGGCTTCCTTCACCGTAGTAGAGTTAGGATGTGTTGGCATTGAGCCAATTTTCGGCGACCAGTCGTATGTCAAGCCTATTCTTTAGCTCCAGGACGAATTTTACGCGGTCTTTTTTGATCGGGAACCATCCGAAGACCCTCGGAATCGCGAGGCGCGGCAGCACGGCGCGCGGGCCTTGGCGTGCCAATCAACCCGGTTCCTATGCTTGGAGGATTAAACACCAATGGCTCCTGTGCCAATGGCATCGCAGCCACTTCTGAACAATACGAGATTCCCCTCAGCCCACAATCCTGAGCCACCCGTTTCACGCCTCGATCTTCCCGATCCAGCCCGAAGGAGCCTTCAGATGCACCGCGTTGGTTTTGATCGACTCTAGACCACGGAATTCAGCCACGTTCGCAAGGAACTGTAGATCAACCGTTGGATCCAACAAATGCCCTTCCGCGCCTTCCCTCCACACACTACGTCGCAGCATCGGAATGCGTTGCCAGGCAAACCCAGCCAGAGTTGCGCAAGCCACGTCGACCGCCCAGGCATTCTCGCCGCCGACCAGCAACCCAACGGGACGGGGGCTCGGGCGCAAGGGTCCTTCTCCCTCTCCCGCAATAATGCCGTCAACCAGCATCAGAACCTTGCGTTGAGGCTCAGTAGCGACTTCCCCAGTCTTCGTCCCGTAGAGAGCAATCCGATTTAAATCGTCCACCATCCGCCAGGCAGTGTCATTGCCGTACCATGCTCCGGCGGATACCGGCGTCCTCCGGTGAGTCATCGCACCCGGACCCGACCCTCCGTTCCGCGCCAGGACGATCCCCGCCATACACATTCCGCCCCTCCGCAACCGCTTCCACATCCAGAGCGGGACCCGTTGCTGGGAGCATTTTCGCACGGTGCTCCAGATCCAGGAAAGCGCACGACCCGCGTCCGGGAATTCATCTCCATGCCGCGCGGGCGGGCCGGCGCAGAAATGCGGCAGACAATCCTTCGAACCGATTGTCCCGACCATTCCCTTAAGGCACGTGGTCAACCCAACCTTCTCATGCACTTTGAGCTTCGGCATGTAAATCACCGCGTCGGCGCCGAGAATTGTCCCGGACACGACATACTCATGCCGGCCAACCGCATGGCGCATCCGCGTTTGGCATTCCTCGTAGTCGGCGACCGCGAATCGCGCCAACCGCTCAGGATAATCGGGCCAAGAGCTGAAGGCGCTGCGCCCGGCCACATCTATGACCCGGTACCCTGCTGGATCGCCCGGCAACGTCACCTGTTTGTGCACGAACCCGCTGGCATCGTCGCAGTACGCCGCCACCTTCCGCAAATCGACCAACTCCACCTCAAAGCCGAGTTGCTCGCGATAAAAACGCTTCACGGAGGCGACCCCGGTATCCTTCAGAATGTCATCGAACCGGGCGCCTTGCAGGGGAGCGTCCGCGATAATAATCCTCCCTACGCCCTCCATGGCCCGATAGGCGTAGTCGATCACCGCCCGGATTGCCGAGCCATGGGTGGTGAGACATTTTTGGCCCACCGCCCGGCCCGACTCGTGCAAGACGAAGTTCGGTTTAATCACCAGCGTCTGGTTCGGGCCAATGTACCGGCCCAAGGGATTCCAGTTCACCGTGCCGAATCGGGCATCGTCCAACCCCAGCAGGTGGAACATCTGACGGACACCCGCGTAGACCCTGTTCGCAGTGCCGTCCGTAGTGGTGTGCTTGATCCAACGGCCCAACTCCGGGTACAGGGTATCTGGATGAAACGGCTCCCCGGTTGGATAGCTGCCGCCGCAGTTGGCAACGATCCCGACTTGGGCATTGATAGGGGACATAGAAAGCGCGTTCCGGCCTACACGTTGGCAAAACTCAGGTCGGAGATCGTAAACCGATGTTTTCCGGAAGCCGTGGGGTGAATCTCCGGCACTTCCTCGATCTGGACGGTGACCTGCTCGCCGAGATACCTTTCGATCTCGCGCGTCAACTCCCGTAATCTAACCTCAACCGCCACGGCCGCAAAGCCCGAGTCCCGCACGTACTTCAACAAAACCCGGCGCTCGTCCAGTTGTCGGAACTGGAATTGGTGAACTCCATCGAGACCGTACATCAAGTGGGTGAAAT
>JAGWYX010000469.1 GCA_018969165.1 Verrucomicrobiota bacterium | reverse complement strand
GGCTGGTGGAGGATGCGTTGCCCGTTCAGAAACACCGAGGCACCATCGTCACTGCCCAGTTTGAGCGTCCCGACCGTTGGGTGGTCCGACTCGATGAGGCAGAAGGCGTAAGCGGTGGCACGCTCGCGCGGCCCCAACCACGCGTTCAAGTCGATGACGTCGCTCCGGGAATGGCACAATTTCCAGGCCAACTGCTCGCCCGCTGCCACCACCGCGTCTCCCTCCCGTGGCGATACCTTGGATTCGCCGCCCACAGCCGCCAGAAAGTCCCGGTCCAACGCGTCGGGAAAGAACGGGCCGACCAGGAGCCAGTCCTTGATGCAGCTTCCGTCGGGCTTGTGGTGAGGCACCTCGGCCGGCGCGGTGCCCGCCAGCAGCAGCAGGCAGAGCGCACCCAGCAACCTGTCGATCCCAACCAGGCGTGACACCGATCTCGAGTCCCGCTCGTGCAACAGCTTTGGTCGTGCGACGATCATCCTCTATCCTCGGCGCGCGCCTCGGTCGGAGGCGGCGCCTCGCTGGGTGCGTTCAGGGTGCGACACAGGCTTCGCGGTCTGGATTGCGGACGTTGCCTGCATCCTAGCGAAGCGCGCCTCAGACCTCAAGTCCCGTTTGCCATGCACCTGCGATTCTGCTGCGTCGAGGCTTTTTCGGATTGCCGCTCGACGTCTGCCCCGCTATCGTGCCGACAGTCCGTGAGCATCACCGAACTGTGACGAGCATTACTGGGACAGGCCGCAGGCTTTGGTTTGGATTCGTCATTGTGGCGGGTCTGGGGGCGGCGGTTCAGGCGGCCGAACCTTCGGTGCCGGTCCATACTGTGGACGGCTCGTTTATCCGGGATTGGCTCGTCCTGGGTCCGTTTCCCGCCGCGGGGCTGGAGACCGATTTTCTGGCCGGCGCGGGCGGTGAAGCAAACGTTCGGCCCAAGGAAGGCGATTCGGTTTCGACCAAGGATGGAAAGCGGCTGGTCTGGACGCGCCTGCGCTCGGATTGTGACGTAGTCGACTTGGAGCGTGTGATCGAGTCGCCCGAATGGAGTGTCGTCTATGCCTATTGCGAACTGAAATCCGACACGCCGTTCGAGACGGATGCTCACATGGTCGCTTGGCCGCCGGGGGACTTCTGGCTCAACGGAAAGAAAGTTGGACGATTTTCGGTTAGAGAAAGGTTTGATTTGCCGCCGGTCCTGCCGATTCAGGTGCGTGGGGGAAACAATCCCTGCCTGCTGAAGCTGCGATTCGAATTTGAGCCGCCCTACCGGTTCGCCTTTCAACCACTGCCGCCGCAGCGGGCGACGGCGGAAGTTCACGTTACGGGCCCCGAGGGGCGGCCAGTCCCCGCTGCATTGATCCAATTGTTTGATCGGGGTGAGCTGGTGGCGCATTTGCGAACCGGCGAATGGGGCGGAGCTGTGGCGTGCCTCTATCCCCTGGCCGCCTCGTACGATTTGCGGATCACGGCGGGCGAACTGGGAACGTGGCTGTCGGCGATCACACTTCGTCCGGGGGAACGCCGACCGCTCGAGGCGGTGTTGCGCCGAACAGTTTCCATCGCCGGCAAGGTCCTCGCGCTGGACGGATCGCCGCAGGCTGGGATCGTGGTGCAGGCGCTGCACGTCCCGGATGACGTTGCCTCCGGTGACGCAGACCAGCCGGCTGGGCCCCACTTCTCCGGCTTCCCCGCGGAGCCCTGGATCAACTCGGGCGGTGGGAGCAGGCCCGGGATGCGAACGGAACGCGCGTCCGCCGCGGCGCGTGTGCGGTCCCTGCTTCCCCTGCCGGCCTTTTCGGAGACGGTGCTTTCCGATACCAACGGCAACTTCCAATTCGTGAACCTGCGGCCCGGCCAGTATCGACTGCGAGCCCACGGGGCCCACGGCTTCGTGTATCCTGCGGGCACAGGAAACCCCGATTCAGCCAAGCCGATCATGGTGAAGGCGGGGCGCACCTGTGACGGAGTCCGTTTCGCCTTTGCCGAAGCCAAAAAGGGCGTCTGGAACACGTATCCGGTCCGAATGGGATTAGTGGATGTCAACCCGTCGGCCGTGCATCGGACACCCGATGGTCTGCTTTGGGTGGGATCGCTCGCGCACACGCTTCACGCCTACGATGGAGTCGCATTCAAGGTTTTCTCCTCCCCCGAGATTCCGGGCAACTACGTTCGTGACCTGGCTCACGATGCCTCCGGCGCCCTCTGGGTCGGGACCGACCAGGGGGTTAGCCGCCAGGTGGGTGACGGGCTCCAGCCCCTGCCGTTCAATGCGACGCTGCCGGGCAAAGACGTGGGCTCGATCCTGGCCGACCTGGATGGGACCGTCTGGTTGGGCTCGACCTCGGGACTGTGCGCGTATGACGGACGGCGGTTGGTTCGGTGGACCCTCCGGGAGGGCGCCCCGAGCAACGAGATCGGCGCGCTGCTGCGGACAAGGAACGGGGCGTTATGGATGAGCACCTGCCGGAGCCTGGCGCAATTCGATGGCCGACATTTCGCTGAACGCGTGTGGTTGTGCGGGCTCCGACAAGCCACCTGGGAAAGGCTCCACCAGGCCAAGGATGGCGCGATCTGGTTCTGCAGTCCGGATTATGAAACCGCGGCCTACCGCTATGATGGAACGACCCTCTCCCGTTTGGGCCCGGAGGAGGGCCTGGCCGGTGACCAAGTGTTCGACATCGCCGAGACCTCGGACGGCGTGCTTTGGTTCGCTACCAACCATGGCCTCTCGCGGTTCGACGGAAAAACCATCCTGAATTACCTGGAGCAGGATGGACTGAGTAGCGAGTCGGTGCAGAGAATCTTCGTGGACGCGGACGACGTGCTTTGGTGCGCGGACGGCTGGGGCGTTTCCAGGTTTGATCCGCGCGGCTTCATCGGGATTGGCAAACGGGACGGCCTGACGGGCCAGCACAGTAACAACACCAGCGTCTTTGCGATCGAACCGGACGCGCCCTCCGGGCATTGGCTCGGCACGGAATGGGGCGGCGTCTATCACCTGGGCGGTCCGGCCGGAGACCAGCTCGTCAAAGCGGATTTCCTCGGCACCAATTATGTCCGCCATTTTATGCGTTCCGCGGATGGCACGCTCTGGCTGGGTACGGCCGAAGGCCTCTTTCAGCACCGTGGCAAGCGCACCACCCGGGTGCTGGAACGGAATTGGATGATCGCCTTGAACCGCGATGATCAAGGCCAGGTCTGGTTCGGCCAGGGCTGGATCGGAGGCGGACTTTCACGCTACAACCCGACGACGGGCGAAGTGGCCACCTTTACGCGCCAGGATGGTCTGCCGGATGATGCGGTGTGGGCGCTCGAGCCGGCGACCGGCGGAGGGATGTGGATCGGCACCGGCGCCGGCCTGGCCAGGTTTCGAGCGGGCAGGATTGAAAATGTGGGCGAAAGACTCCGCATCCCCGCCGGCCCGGTCACCAGCCTGCGGCGAGATGCGAATGACACACTGTGGATTGGCGGTGACCCTGGCTTGTTCCGCTTAATCGGGACCAATCTGACTTCCATCACGGCGAGCAACGGCGCGCTCACCGGACGCATCTGGTGCACGGCTCGCGCGGCGGACGGCCGCCTCTGGATCGGCACCGACAAGAACGGCCTGCTGGGATATGATGGTCAGGCCTGGACGATGCTGGATAAGCGCGATGGGTTGCTCGGCAATCGCATCCTCACCCTGAGACCCGACGTCGATGGCTCGCTGCTGATCGGGTTCATCGGGGAGGGGCTCACCCGCTACCGGCGGACGAAGAGTCTCCCGTCCGTGCGTCTGCTGGGAGTAACCCTGGAAGACCGGGACTTTTCCAAGTTCGCCGCGTTGCCCGCCACCGAGATCGGGAGGCGCGTCCGTGTGCGATACCAGGAGATCGATTTGAAGACCCAGCCCGATAAACGGCAGTTCCGCTACCAAGTGGCCGGGCCGCGCGGAAGCGTGCTTTTCGCCGGCATAACCAAGGACCGGCGGTTTGAGTGGGCGCCGCGAGAGGGGGGCACTTACTCGTTCGAAGTGCAAGCCATCGACCGGGAT
The DNA here is from genome assembly GCA_018969165.1 of Verrucomicrobiota bacterium. Taxonomy (GTDB): domain Bacteria; phylum Verrucomicrobiota; class Verrucomicrobiia; order Limisphaerales; family JAGWYX01; genus JAGWYX01. The sequence goes on along the minus strand of JAGWYX010000469.1, from coordinate 246 downwards.
CTGAACTACTCGAAACCCGCCCGGTTGAGTATCCGCGCAATTGTCCCTTGGTATGCGAACGCCTGGATTCTGACGCCGGCGGGCGCGGGGATCATCGGCCTGATCCTGTTCGCGGGAATCTCCGGCTGGCGGTCCCACGCGAATCGGCGCGAAGCGATGCGTTTGCGGGAACAGATGCTCGAACAGGAACGACAGGCGCGCGCCGCGCTCGAACAATCCAATCGCGCCCTGGATGTCGCCAGCCGG
>JAGWYX010000468.1 GCA_018969165.1 Verrucomicrobiota bacterium | reverse complement strand
CTGCAACCTGGTGGTATCTGGAGCGCGTTTGTGAAATTATCTATGGCAAGAAGATCCAACCGGGCTTTAAGCTGGCTGATGTCGCGACATTACTCCTGACTAGCCTTCCTATGCTCACTCAATACCTTGGTCCACAGTTCAACCAGACCAGGCGCCTCATTGAACTGAGGCGCACAGATGGGCAGTAAATGGGTCAGTCCTATAATCTTTGCAGTCTATGCGGCTCATCCACGTCAGCGCTACCTCCCATCCACTCGGTTGTCTCCCTCCACCTCAGCCCCCCCCTATGAAACCAAAACCCATCCATGAAATCCGGCTGGGCACCATCAAGGGCGCGATCTGGCAGAACGAAACCGAGGCGGGCCCGCGCTATAACGCCACGTTCAGCCGCCTCCTTAAAAACGGCGACACCTGGGAATCCACCGACAGCTTCGGCCGCGACGACCTGTTGCTGCTGGGCAAGGTGGCCGACCAGGTGCACTCCTGGATTCTCCAGCACCCGGCGCAATTCCCGGCGCCGCAAGCTGGGGTCCCCCAAAGCCCGAAAGCCCTGAGCCATGCCTGAACCAGCGACTAAAATGACCAAAACAACGCCGTCGGGCCAGAATCGTTCCCCGTCCCTCGAGTCCCTGCCGTCCCTCCAGCGCGACGCCCGGCCCTTTATCCCGCCCCACGGTGGTTTTGGTAATTTGCTCTCCTACCAGAAAGCTCTGGTGGTGTTTCAGGCGACAGAATATTTCTGCCACCGTTTCATCGACAAAAAATCCCGGACTTACGACCAGATGGTGCAGGCGGCGCGCTCGGGCAAACAAAACATCCTCGAAGGCAGCGAGGCCTGCGCCACCTCCAAGGAAACTGAACTGAAGCTCACCAACGTCGCCCGGGCCAGCCAGAAAGAACTATTGGAGGATTACCGCGATTTCATGCGCGCCCGCCACATCGAGGAATGGGCGCCCAACCACCCTTACGCCCTGCGCCTCCGCCGGCTTAACCGCACCCCTGACGCGAACTACGAGACCTTCAAGAAAGGCATCGAGCACGCCGACCCGGCGATTTGCGCCAACGTGATTGCCGGCTTGATCAAGGTGACGTGTTACTTGCTCGAGCAGCAGCTTCGGCGGCTGGAAAGAGATTTTGTGGAACAGGGCGGCCTGCGCGAGCGCATGACCCGCGCGCGCCTGACTTTTCGCGCCAAACAAAATCGCACTCTATGAAAACAAAACCCATCCATGAAATCCGACTCGGCGCCATCAAGGGCGCCATCTGGCAAAACGACACCGAGGCCGGCCCGCGCTACAACGCCACGTTCAGCCGCCTCTTTAAGAACGGCGACACCTGGGAATCCACCGAGAGCTTCGGCCGCGACGACCTGTTGCTGCTGGGCAAAGTGGCCGACCAGGTGCACTCCTGGATTTTCCAGCAGCGGGCGCAATCCCCGGCGCCACGGCCCGGGCAGCCTGCGCCATCTCCGCAAAGAGCACCCGCAGCAAGAGCCTGAGCCGCCGTCGGAGCGAGTTCCAAGCCCGAACGCTGAAGACGTTCAGGATATCAGCCCGGGGTTGAGTCGCTTCGCGACGATACCCCGGGTGACGCGTCCCGATTATTCATGCACCCTGAATGGATGCGAGGGTGGTGTGATCGTTGCGCGGTGGCGATGTCTCGCACCCTTTCCATGCACCACGTGGTAAGGGGTGCCTCCTCTCCCCGGCCCTCTCCTCCGCTGGCAGCGGAGGAGAGGGTGCCCGAAGGGCGGGAGAGGAGGTGCTTCGGTTCATGGCCCCGAGGCGTGCGCAAATGCGATGGGAGGTTCCCCATGAATTTGGGCGGCTTCTTTTCAGGATGTAGGAGCGCGAGCGCGATGAATCTCCGCGTGGCCCCGCCATAACGCGGGTGGCGGGGACGGATCGGGCGACGCCGAGCAGCAATCGGTCAGGCCTTTTGATGCCCCCGCTCATTTCCGTCCACGGAATTCGTCCATCAGCTTGAGAATGCCCTCCCGGATTTCGAACAGTTCGCGGCGCGCCTCGACGATTACGGGCTCCGGCAGCAGGTGTTTGGGCGCCACGGCTTCGAGACTGGCCTGGGCCTTGTGCACGTGGCTGAGCGCCCGCTTCAGACAGGCCACGGTGAAGGCCGGATCGGTGTAATCGCGCCCTTCGGCCAGGCCGTTCAACGCGCCCGCGAGTTTGGCGCCCGCGGTCTGGAACGCGAACACGAACTGCCCCAAATCCTGGTCGTCCATTTTCTCCAATCCGAGCGAACCGCAGACGCGCCAGTATTTCAACGCGCTCTCCGAGCACCGATGCTGAAGGGGGTGCGCCAGGCCGCCGTCCGGTGTGCGAATCCAGTCAATGCCTTCGCGATGAGGATCGGGCTCGGGCGGCTGGTTCAGGGCCTCTTCGCAGGCGCGATTGATCTCGTCGATCCGCTCCTGCTCGGCTGCGGCCTCCTCGTCGGTCAATTCGCGCAACCAGCCCATTTCGCGGGCGATCTTCTCCTCGGCATCCTCGGTGTCGCCGTATTTGTCGAGCAGCTCGAGGTATTTGTCCGTGCGCGCGTCCGACTCGCGCAGGAGCCGTTCGTAATCGTGCTCGTCCCATTCGGACTCCGGGTCTTTCTGGCCGCGGCGGTGGCACTCGATGGCCTCGCTGAGCTTTTGCATGAATGCGCTCACGCCGTCGGCGGCCTGCCGGGCGCGCCGGGCCTCCTCCTCGGGAGTCATCCGCCACACCGGCGCCGAAATGTCCAAGCGGAATTCGGTGCTCTCGATGACGACCCGGCCGTTGGCTTCGCTGAACCATTCGAGATAAAGGCAATTGGCCCAGCGCGTGAGCGGCCGGCCTTTGCCCTTGGGCCAGTGCAGAAACTGGTCCATCGGGATGGCGGGCACGCGAACCTTTCGCGACGCCGTGAGGTCACCGATGGTGCCGTGCTGGAGGGGTTGGAGTTGGTCGAGGGCCGGATGCGGGACGCGCGGGTCGGGATTGGTGAACTGGAGGCGGCACCCGGCCAGGTCGGACGCGGCGTTGCCTTCGAGCTCGAGCACCAGCGGCTCGGCTCGGCCCTCGAGCCAGATGCGGCCGCGGACCATGCCCTTGCGGCGATTGTCGATCTCGCCGCGGACGACGCTGTCATGGATGCGGAAGGCCATACCGGCGCACCAGGACCACGTGATACGGATCTTCCATCGCGCCGTCCTGATGCACTAACAGCGCCGAGAGATCGGCGTCTCCGGACGGGATGTGAACATCCTTGATAAGAACCTGGTCGGTAACCTGAGGGACCGCCACGCGCCATTCCAAGACGCCAATGGTCAGGAAGAGTGTCCCCGGCTGGACCGGGTGCGGCCAGCGGAACTCGACATCGTAGGAACGCTCGGTCGCAAACCGCAGGAGCCAATGCCCGAGCAACCCCCAGCGAAAGGTCGTGACGCGCGGACGCCAGTCCTGCCAGGTCAACACCGTGCGGGTCTCGCGGTCGGTCCCCACGACGATCCGGGGCGGGGCGTAATTGTCCGGGTGCGAGCGCGAGACGTCGTCGAACCACGCGTCATACTGCGCTTTCAGCCGCCGGACGACCTCCATATGCTCGGCGGCCACGTCGCGCCCTTCGGCGCGGTCATGGCGGATGTCATAGAGCTCGAAATGCACATTCGGCGGCATCGTCTCGCGGCCGAACCCCGACGGATGAACCAGCTTCCAGCGCTCGGTCCGGAGCTCGAAGTTGTGGTAGCGGACCGGGACATTTCCGCGATGGGACTGCGTGACGATGAAACGATCGGGCCAGGCGACTGGCTTGCCTTCGAGCAACGGCAGGAAGCTGCGCCCATCGAGCTTCAAGCCGCGCGGCACCGGCACGCCCGCGGCTTCGAGCAAGGTCGGCAGCACATCGAGATGCGCCGTGAGCCGGTCGCTCGTTGCCCCCGGCTTCAAGCGCGCCGGCCATTGCATGAAAAAAAACGTCCGCACCCCGCCTTCGAACACCTCGGTCTTCTTGCCCCGAAACGGACCGACGTAACGGTAGGAATCCGGCCCGTTATCCGCCATATAAATCACGATCGTGTTTTCAAACAGACCGTCGGCCTCGAGCTTCGTCTCCAGACGCCCCACGTTCTGGTCGATGTTCTCCTCCATCGCGAACACGCGCGCCGTGTAGTCGGCGTTTTCCAGGTGGCCAAGCAGGACGGAGGTCAGGTCCAGCTTGCGGTATTTCCGGTAAAGGTCCATCGGCACGTCATGGACGGGTCGGTGGGGCGCGTTGGTGGGCAGGTAAATGAAGAACCGTTT
>JAGWYX010000467.1 GCA_018969165.1 Verrucomicrobiota bacterium | reverse complement strand
GGTCGTGTTCGGACCGGAATTGCCCCGCCAGTTGGGCGAGGCGCGTGCCGAGTGGAAAATCCTGCGCGAACTCGCCGCGGCGGTTTATCCGGACCGCGCCTCCCTGCTCGGCTGCGAAACCGGCCAGGCCACCCGGGATGAAATCGCGCGGGTAATCCCGTTTTATGACGGCATCCAGCACCTCCGCCGGCTCGGCGACAGTTTTCAATACGGCGGACGACACCTGTGCGCGGGCTGGAAATTCCCGACGGCCGATGGGAAGGCGCACTTCTACGCCCCGCCCCTGCCCGACCTGGAACGCCCGCCGGGCACCTTCGACGTCAGCACGCGGCGCGGCAAACAGTTTAATTCACTCGTGTATGCCGAGATCGACCCGATCACGGGCGCGGCGCGCGACGCGGTCCTGATGAACCCGGACGATGCCGCGGCGCTCCACCTCCAGCACGCGGACCGCGTGGTGTTGATCAATGGTCACGGCCGGCTGGGCGGTCGCGTTTTTCTGGCGCCGATCGCCCGGGGTAACCTCCAGGTGCACTGGCCCGAGGGAAACGTGCTCCTGCCGCGCGGCGTGGTGGACCGCACCGGCGGCGTGCCGGACTACAACGCGCGGGTCCGGGTGGAGCGAGCCGATGGGGCTGGCTCGTAGGAGGGGCTCGGACAAGCGGAAAGGCTGAGCAAAATGTCATTACTTAAGTACGACCCCTATGCGACCCCTCTGCGATCCAGGGCGTGCGGGTCGTGTCGCCCAAGAGGATGACCGACGAGTTGGTGGACAGCTCGGGGCGAATGGGCTAAACCCAAAGCGCGATGCGCCGCACTGAGCACGACCTCGCCAAGCAACCCGAAGCCCGTGGCCGGATTCTCCGCTGGCAAGCCGGCACGGCGCCGAGCCGCCAGGCCGACGCGCTGGCCGTGGAGGAGCCCCTGGAAATCCGCGTGGACACCCGGCCGGTCTCCGTGACCATGCGCACGCCCGGACACGACGACGAATTGGCCGCCGGGTTCCTGTTGAGCGAAGGCTTGCTCCGGTCGCCCGCCGAGATTCGCCGCGTCGAACACCATCCGCGCAACGCGACGGGGAACGTGGTGAACGTCTTCCTCGCGTCCGGCGTGGCGCTTGACTTCCGCCAACTGACGCGCCACGTGTTCGCCTCTTCCAGTTGCGGCCTGTGCGGCAAGGCGACCATCGACGCCGTGCACCGGCATTTCAAACCGCTCAAGCAGACGCTTCGCGTGGCCGCCCGCACTCTGCTGACGTTGCCGGACAAGTTGCGGGCGGAGCAGGAGTCCTTCGCGCGCACCGGGGGATTGCATGCCGCCGCCGTTTTCGACGCCCGTGGCCGGTTGCTCGTGCTGCGCGAAGATGTGGGCCGCCACAATGCGGTCGATAAGGTCCTCGGGTTCGGCCTGCTCCGACGGCGGTTGCCTTGGGACCGGCACCTCCTGCTGGTCAGCGGCCGCGCGTCCTTCGAGATTGTGCAGAAGGCGCTGGCAGCGCGCATTCCCGTGGTGTGCGCGGTCTCGGCCCCCTCCAGCCTGGCCGTCGCCTTCGCCCGGGCCAGCGGCCAAACCCTGGTCGGCTTCCTGCGGGAGCAACATCTGAATGTTTACGCCGGCGCCGGCCGGATCCGGTTTTGATTTTTTCATTCCTTTTTGCAGACTGGCTCACTAAGCTGCGCTCTCGCAATGACCCGCATCCCGTTGGAAGACAGTTTTACCGACATCGTCGGCAAGGCCCAGCGCGGCTTCAAGCTGACCGAGCAGGACCTGGCGCGCCGGGCCGGCGTGACGGCCGACGAGTTGGCCCGCCTCCAGTCGGGCGCGATCGACGAAACGGTGATTCGCAAGGTCGCCCGGAGCCTGAACCTCGGGAAGACCACGCTGGTCGAGAGCGCCCAAAAGGCCTGGTACCCGAATCCGCAGGAGGTGGTCGGCCTGGCCCAGTTCAACACCCCGTACGCCGACATGACGGTCAATGCCTACCTGGTATGGGACCCGGCCAGTCGCGCCGCCGCGGTGTTCGATACCGGCGCCACGTGCGCTGGGGTCGTGGGATTCGCCCAGGCCAACGGCCTGACCGTTAAACTCATCCTCCTGACCCACACGCATCCGGATCACATTGCCGACCTGGCCCGCTTGAAACAGGAGACCGGCGCGCCGGCTTATGTCGGCGAGCTCGAACCGGTCGCCGGCGCCGAGGGCTTCGCCGAAGGCCGCGAGTTTCGAGTCGACGACCTGAGGATCGAGACGCGGCTGACGACGGGCCATTCGCGCGGCGGGATCACTTACGTGCTCAGCGGGTTGGCCAAGCCGCTGGCGGTGGTGGGCGACGCGCTGTTCGCCGGGTCGATGGGCGGCGGGGCCGTATCCTATCTCGATGCCCTGGCGAACAACCGCAAGAAAATCCTGCTCCTGGCGGATGAGACAGTGCTCTGCCCGGGGCATGGCCCGCTGAGCACGGTTGGCGAGGAGAAACTACACAACCCGTTCTTCCCCGAATTCCAAAAACCTTGACCGCACTTCAACCTTCAACCCTCAACTCTCAACCCTTTTATGCCTGAAAGAATTGGATTCGTCGGTGTCGGCCGCATGGGCGCGAACATGGCGCGGCGGCTCAAGGAAAGCGGTTATCCCGTGGTGGCGGTGTACGATGTCCGCGCGGAGACGGCGCAAGCCGTGGCGCAGGAACTGGGCGCCGAGGCGTGCCCGACGCTGGCCCGCGTCACCGAGTTGTCCGACGTCATCTTCACCGTGGTCACCGATGACGCGGCGATGAAGAAGATTTTCGCCAACTCGGGCGACACCCTGCTGAAGCGGTCACGCGGCAAGCTCTTTGTCAACTGCGCGACCCTCACCCCGAAGGTCCATGTCAAGGTCGAGGCGGCTGCCAAGGCCAAGGGTGCGGAGGTGCTGGAAGCTTGCATGGCTTCGAGTATCACCCAGGCCCGCCAGGGGACGCTCTACCTGATGTGCGGCGGCGAGGAAGCCGTGTTCAACCGCGCCAAGCCGATCCTCGAGAAGCTCAGCGCCTCGATGCGCTACGTCGGCCCCGCGGGCCAGGCCGCCAATGTCAAAGCCCTGGTCAATATGGTCATGAACATCAACACCGCCGGACTCGCCGAGGGGCTTGCCTTGGGCCAGGCCCTCGGGCTGGACCTGGCCATGTTGCGCGAGGTCTTCTCACAGACCGGCGCCAATTCGCGCGTCCTGCAGACCGACGGCGAGGACATGCAGAACCGCGAGCACTCGTGTTTCTTCTCCGCCGCGCACGCGGCCAAAGACTCGGGCATCGCTCTGAAACTCGGTCGCGAGCAGGGCCTGAACCTGCCGCTGGCCGCAGCCACCAAGAAGCAATACGATCGCATGATCCAGGAGGGGCTGGGCGAACTCGACAAGTCCGGCATCGCCGTGCTGACGTTCAAGGGACGACACCCGAACAAACCGGCGGCCGGATAAGCCGGTCCAAAGTCCCGTAGCAGCCGGCGCCAGTCGGCTCTGATCGCCTTCGGCGGAAGCGCGAGCGGACTTACGTCCGCTGCTACGCGGTTCATAACGACCAACTGTCTCCATTCCTTGGTGGCGGAATCGAACCCCAAGCAACACCCGAACTTGACTTGATTACAGCAAGTTTCACGATTCCAGGACTCTCGTGTCTTTGGACCACGCACCCTCGCGGCAGCGACCGCCAGACCGGCCGAATGTTCGGCTGGTCGCTGTCTGCCTGGGGCTCGCCGCCGCCGCGGGGTTCTTCTTCGTCGAAGGCCCGAGCCGGTCGGCGCGCGGACCGGCGGCCGAGGCGGGCGGGCGCGGGCGGCGCGGCGACGCGGCGGGTTTCGCGAGTTACGCCGGGTCGGCCAGTTGCCGGGACTGTCACGCCGACGAGTTTGATCACTGGAACAATTCACACCACGCCCAGGCCGAGCGCGCACTCGAGCTGGCTCGGGATCGCCGGGCCTTTGATCCGCCGCGCGAGATTCGACACGGGACGCAGACCTCGGAGGTGGACCTCGCGACGGGAGCGACGTTTGCGCCGGCGCTGACGACGGTTGGCCCGGGCGGCGTGCGCCGCGTCTTCCCGCTGGCGCGCGTCATCGGGGTGGACCCATTGCGGCAATTCCTGGTGGCGCTGCCGGGGGGCCGATTCCAAGTGACCGAGTTGGCTTTCGATCCGCGGCGGCAGGAGTGGTTCGACGTGTTCGGCAACGAAGACCGGCGGGCGGGCGAATGGGGACACTGGACCGGCCGAGGCATGACCTGGAACGCGATGTGCGCCGCCTGCCACAATA
>JAGWYX010000466.1 GCA_018969165.1 Verrucomicrobiota bacterium | reverse complement strand
GCCGCTGGGCTATGGTCCATCCGGAGGTGGACGGGCTGCTGTCCGGCAATCCCGGGCAGCAGCACACCCCGCTCCGGCGGCGGTCAACCTCGCGCCACGGCTCTGTCGCGCCAGCTTGAATCATTCCTCTTCGCATGAAAGAACGCATCCTTGTGGTCGATGACGAGGCACCCATCCGGGACCTGCTCCAGGCGCTCTTTATGCGGCATGGGTATGGAGTTTCCGGAGCCGCAACGGCGGGCGAGGCGCTGCGGGCGCTGGACGAGAGCGGTTTCGACCTCTTGGTCTTGGATATTGCCCTCGAAGACGCCGACGGGCTCGAATTACTCACGTCCATCCGACAGGCCCACCCCAGCCTTCCGGTCATCATGTTAACCGGGATGGGATACGACCAGGAGTTGGAAACCGAGGCGCTCACCAGAGGCGCCCAGGGGTACGTGAGCAAGACGCTGCCGCCCGACCAATTGCTGATGGAGGTCCACCGCGTGCTGAGGCATTCTGGTGCGAACGCTCCCGCAGAAAAGGAAGGTCCCGCGTGAACCGTGGAGGGACCGCCCGAAATCTCAGTCACGCATCTTCCGCAGAATACGCCAACTCTGTTCCGACCATGACCCACATTCTCGTGATCGATGATGACCCTGCGGTGCGAACTTTCTTCGAGGAGGTGCTCGGCCGGGCGGGGTATGCGGTGGAGAGTGCGGAGAGCGGAGACGAAGGTCTGGAGCGTTTCCAGGAAGCACCGGCTGACCTCGTCGTCGTCGATGTGCTGCTGCCCGGCAAGGGCGGCCTGGAGACGATCCTCGAACTCCAGCACCGGTTCCCGGACCTCAAGGTGATCGCTATGTCGGGCGGATTCCAGAAGCGCACCGACCAGGACCACGCGCTGGCGGAGACGCTGGGCGTGCACCGGACCCTCGCCAAGCCGTTGACGGCAGAAGAACTGTTGCGGGCGGTCCAGGAGACGCTGGACGGGTGACGCCGGCCTCATTTTGGGCTACGTTATGCCCATGTCCGACCCGAGCAAGACGGCTCCTCCGAAGGCGATCCGCGTCCTGCTCCTCGAAGACAGCCATATCGACGCCGAGCTCACCGTCGAACATCTGCGCCAAGCCGGCTTCGACCCCGAGTGCCGGCGGGCGCAGTCCCAGTCCGGTTTTCTGGCGCACCTCGAGCCCCCGCCCGACCTCATCCTCGCCGATTACCAGCTTCCCCAGTTCACGGGCTTGCAGGCGCTAGAGGCCGTGAGGGAGCGCGGGCTGGACATTCCGTTCATCCTGGTGACCGGCAGCCTGGGCGACGAACTGGCGGCCGAGTGCATCCGGCGCGGAGCCGCCGACTACCTGCTCAAGGACCGCCTGGGCCGGCTGGGGCAGGCCGTGTCGCGGGCGCTCGACGAGAAACGGCTGCGTGAGGAGCGCCGGCGGGCCGAGGAGGCGCGCCTGTCGGCCGAGGCCAGGTTCCACCGCCTGGTGGAACAGTCCCTCGTGGGCATCTACGTCATTCAGGGCGACCGCTTCGTGTACGTGAACCCGAAGATGGCGGACATCTTCGGCATTTCGGCGGAGGTATTGACCTCGAGGCCGGTGGTGGAATTCATCTTCGAGGAGGATCGCGCCCTGGTGGCCGAGAACATCCGCAAGCGCCTCGCGGGCGCCGCCGAGAGCATCCGCTACGGCCTGCGCGCCCGCCGCAAGGATGGAACAGTGCTCCACATCGAGGCGCACGGCGGACGGACGGAGTACAACGGCCAGCCGGCTATTTTGGGGACGCTGCTTGACGTGACGGAAAAGAAGAGCCTGGAAGCCCAGCTGCTGCGCGCCCAGCGCATGGAGAGCGTCGGGCGGCTGGCAAGCGGCATCGCCCACGATCTGAACAACATCCTCTCGCCGATCATCATGGCCGTGCCGCTCCTGCGCTGGGGGCAGGCCCCTGACGAGGCCGAAAAGACCCTGAGTACGATCGAACGGAGTGCGCAACGCGGGGTGGCCATCATCAAGCAGCTCCTGACCTTCGGCCGGGGCCTGCAGGGCGAGCGGGTGGTGCTGGACCTGCGCCACCTCGTCGGCGACATGGTGCGAATCGCCCAGGAGACCTTCCCCAAGAACATCCGGGTCCAGGCGAGGGTGGGCCGGGACCTGTGGCCCGTCTCGGGCGACGCCACGCAGATGCACCAGGTCCTGCTCAACCTCTGCGTCAACGCCCGCGACGCGATGCCCGAGGGCGGCACGCTCAAGATCGGCGCCGAGAACGCGCAGTTGGACGAGACGTTCGCCAGCATGAACCCGGAGGCGAAGGCCGGTCCGTACGTGGTGCTGCGGGTGGCGGATACGGGCGAAGGGATCCCGGCGGAGATTCGGGACAAGATTTTCGACCCGTTCTTCACGACCAAGGAGCAGGGCAAGGGCACCGGCCTGGGTCTCTCGACGGTCCTCGGCATCGCCCAGAGCCACGGCGGGTTTGTGAAGGTGGCGAGCAAAGTGCGCGCGGGCACGACGTTCGAGGTCTATTTGCCGGCGGTCCCGGAGGCGGTCCCTCCCGCGCCGCCGTCCCTGTCCGAAGCCGCGCGGAGGGGGAACGGGGAGATGATCCTCATCGTCGACGACGAGGCCACCGTGCGCGACGTGGCCCAGAAGCTCCTGGAGCGGTCCGGGTACCGGGCGGTGACCGCCGCCGACGGAGCCGAGGCGCTGGCCGCATTCGTGGCGCACCGGGCCGCCCTCCGGCTGGTGCTCACGGATTTGATGATGCCGATCATGGACGGCCTGACCTTGGTGCGGACGCTCCGGAAGCTGGACGCCGGCATCCCGATCATTGTCTGGAGCGGGCTCGGGAGCCGCGGGGCGCGGGCGGACCAGGAGGCCGAACTGCAGCGGCTGGGCGTGGGCGAGCTTGTGCTCAAGCCGTTCACGGCGGACCAACTCCTGGGCCTCATCGAGAAGGCGCTGACTCCAGGGGATGCCGGCGGCTGAGTTGAGAAGATGCGCACGTGTAGTCGATTTGTTGCCGCAACGTGAACTTCGAGGCGTCTTTTGGCCTCGCTTCCAACCGCTGTTTGAGCCCACGATACCGCCGGGCTCCGGAAGGGACCGAGGGAAGTGGTTCCTCTCGGTCTTCGAGTTATTTGGCATCCGGGTGGATGCCAGCGGCTCGTCACACCTCAAGCTCGGTGAAATCAGGTCGTGACGAGCCGTGTTCTTTTGAATCGATTTTCCTGCAACCAAACGGCATCTCCCGGCGTTCTATCATTTGATTCGTATCACCGCAGCGCCACCGGCGTTTCGTCGCCGGTGAACCCGTATGCGCGCCGCAGTGTCCGAAGATTGGACAGGCCGGGGCCTCGGCATCCGCGAGGATGTCGGGGCTCCGGCCTTTTGTTCCGTGCTTCCGGTGACGGTCGCGTGTCGCGAAGGTAAAACCTCGGCGACATAATGGATTCGCATTGCGCACGGGTGCGGGCGCGCTAACTTGCGCACCAAGGAGGCGACGCAAACGTCTGATGGCCTAACATCGGCCGGGGCTGCCCGCATCTCGCCGTTATTGCAGCCCCGGCCTTCTTTTTTATTCTCGCGGAGCGCCGGGTTTTCCTGTTTACTCGCCATGCCTCGGGCAGGCAGTGGCTCGCCGGCCTTCCTCCTTGGGCCGGCAATCCCCACCCCACGCCGCTCCCGCCCGAGGTCTCGTAGCAGCCGCGCTGGCCGGCTGCAAGACTGCCGCCATGCGCTACCGCCCGCCGAAGCTTGGACATGGCCGCGCGGGTGCGGCCTTTATGGCGTATGGCGGTGCGGGGGAGCGGAAGCGACCGCGCCTTTCGCGGCTGGCTACACGACCTTACCTCGCGTCGCCGCGCGGGCGGCGCGCTTCAGGATGTCCGCCAGGTCAACGTCCAGGGCGTGCGCTATCCTGAGCAGCGTGTCCAGGGTCGGGTTGCGGAGGTCGCGTTCCACGAGGCTCACCATGGATTGGGACAGGCCGGCGAGCTGCGCCAGCCGGTTCATGGAGACGCGGCGCCGCCGCCGTGCGGCAGAGAGCCTCCGCACGACGTTGGCGCAGATGGCCGCGCGCAATTGATCGTTTGCCACGCCGTACTCATACCGAAGAAATCGGTTGACAACTGATATGACTATAGTCATATTCTCGGCATGAACTTTACGCGCAGACTCGGCCCCGATCCGCACGCGAATGGGCAACGGACGGTGGCACTCTGCAATTGCCCCGACATTTGGCAGCTCGATTCCGGCGACTTCGCCGTGATCGGCATCACCATCACGGACAAAGCGAGGGCCAAACTCCCGCCC
>JAGWYX010000465.1 GCA_018969165.1 Verrucomicrobiota bacterium | reverse complement strand
GTCTGTGACTCGCAGCGGCTTGATTTTGAAGCGGCTGTGCTGCGGCTCATAGAGCCGCGCTCCGGAATTAGGACACTGCCGGCAAGGCGCGCCTCAGACCTTTCTGACGTTTGGGGTTTTGGATAGTTCTCGGCGCTGAATTGCGTCCGGGGTGGGAGGCGCCTCGTTAGTTGAAACAGTATCCCTTGTGCAGCGCAGAGTGCCTGGGTGATCTGACGGAATGCCCGGTTGATCCCGGGCGTTGGTGCCCCAGTCGGAGCTGCGGCGCCCGGCTACCACCGTGTTTTGAGAATGGAGCGCGGCTGGGTCGAAGACCAACCGCAGCGCGGCGGCTGAGTAAAGCGTGCCGGAACCTCCGGGCGCGCTGCGGCTGGTCGAGGACGACCCAGCCGCGCTCCGACCGCAAATTCGGACCTGCCGAATCGCAACAGAACCTCTTCGAAGGCGACGAAGCGAGCGAGGGCCCCCCGTGACTCTCCCCCTGGCCTCTGCTTTCGGACCTTCCCCGCCGCCTTCCTCGGCGTCTCGGCGGTGAAATCCTCTTTTCCCTGCCGGATCCGAATGCCTTATCCTCCGCGCCATCCGCGCCATCCGTGGTCAATGGCCTTTGTCCTTCAGCGGGCAACCCGCGTCAACCGCGCGACGTAGGCGCCGTCCATCCCGTCCACGAACGGCAGCAAGAGGCGCTCGTGCTCGAGGCGGAACTCCCGATGGTCGGCCAGGAGTTTCTGGATGACCGCATCGTTCTCCTCGGGTTCGAGGCTGCAAGTGCTGTAAACGAGCGTCCCGCCCCGCTTCAATCGCCGCGCAGCCTGGCACAGCAAATCGAGCTGGATGCCGCTTAGTCGCTCGATTTCTTCCGGCCGCAGCCGCCACCGCAATTCCACGCGGCGCCGCATCACGCCCGTGTTCGAGCACGGGGCGTCCACCAGCACGCGATCGAATCCAGGTTCGCCGGCCGGCTCCTCGAGTTGTGAGGTCAATGCGGACTCGACGATGGTGGCGCCCAGGCGCGCGCAGTTGTCGCGCAGCAACTCAAGGCGGTCGGGGTGAAGGTCGCAGGCGACGATGCGCCCGCGGTTTTGCATGCGTTGGGCGAGATGCGTGGTTTTGCCGCCGGGCGCGGCGCAGAGATCGAGCACACATTCGCCCGGTTGTGGGTCGAGGTCCTGCACGGCCAGCAAGGTGCTGGGGTCCTGGACATAGAACAGACCGTCCTGAAAGCTCGGCACCTGGTCCAGGGCCGGACAGGCCTCGAGTTCATAGACGAAGCCCTGACCGGTCCAGTCCCAGGCCCGCGGGATGACCTTAACGCCTTCGTGTTCCCAGCGGGCGGCAAGCTGGGTCGGGTCGGTCTTCAGGGAATTGACGCGGGCGAAACTGGAGGGCGGCGTGTTGTTCCATTCGAGCAGGCGGAGCAGCGGGTCTCGTCCCCAACGCTGTTCCCAGCGCTCGCACAGCCAGGCCGGGTGCGAGTGCCCGAGATCCGGCTGGGTCTGTTTCAATTCCTCGAGCAAGGCCTTGGTGGCCGCCCGCGCCCGGGCGTAGCCCCGCAGGACGGCGTTGACGAACGCGGCTTGCGGGCCGAACCCGAACTGTTTGGCGAGCTCGACGGTTTCGTGCACGGCGGCGTGGTCGGGAACGCGGTCGAGCCAGAAGAGCTGGTAGAGACCGAGGCGGAGCAGGATGCGCAAACCTGGTTTCTGCGGGCGGGCGGTGGTTTTGCGAGCGATCAACCAATCGAGGGTGATCTGGCGGCGGACGACGCCGCACACGAGTTCCTGGAGCAGGCGGCGGTCTGGTGGCGCGAGGGGGTGCCGGGCGGTTTCGGTGTCCATCAGGTCCTCGACGAAGCGGGCGGTGTGCTCGCGGCGGAGGAGGACGCGGACGGCAATTTCTCTTGGTTTTGCCCAACGCACCGATTAATAATGCCCGGATTACAGGGCGCATGCCATATTATTTGCTATGAGAGAAGAGTTGGAAAAGCTGGTTGCCGCGGGCAAGATCAGCCGTCACCACGTCGAGCCGCTGGTGCAACTGACGCAGATGGGCTACTGCATGCACCGGAGCTGGGGCTTCGGGCGCATCAAGACGGTCGATACGGTCTTTGGGCGGTTGTCGGTGGATTTTCCGGCCAAACCGGGGCACTCGATGGACCTGGCCTTCGCGGCCGAGTCGCTCAAGGCGATCTCGGGGGACCATATCCTGGCGCGCAAGGCGGCGGATCTGGAGGCGTTGCGCCAGATGGCGGCGCTGCACCATCTGGAGTTGATCAAGCTGGTCCTGCAGAGCTACGGCGGCAAGGCCACCGTGGAACAGATTCAGCAGGTGCTCGTCCCTGACGTGATCGCCGATGACTGGAAGAAGTGGTGGGAGGCGGCCAAGCGCGAGTTAAAGAAGGACGGGCACTTCCTGCTGCCGGCCAAGAAGTCCGATCCGATTGTTTACGAGGCCAAAGAAGTCTCGCTGCAGGAGCGTTTGCTCGGCGCGTTCCGGGCGGCCAAGGGCCTCAAAGCTCGAGTCGCGGTCGGTGCCGACCTTTTAAAGAACCTGGACGACCTCGACGACAAGGTCGGCACGGCTACCGAAGTGATCAACCTCCTGAATGGGGACATCGCCAGTCACCAGCGCACGCAGCCGGCGCTGGCGCTGGAAGGGGTCTTTCTCCGCGACGACCTGCGCGCGGCCAGCGGCGGGACCGCCGCGGCGGAGGAAATTAACGCCCGGCAAATCTGGGCCCAGGCCGGTGCGGTCGGAGCGGTCCTCGAACCCATGTCCGCGTCGAAGCACAAGCGGGCGCTCCAGTCCTTTCGCGACGCCAATCCCGCGGGCTGGGTGGAGGCCGTGCTGGCCTCCCTGAACGCCGTGTCCGCCAAACTCTGCACCGAGTTTGCCCAGCTTTTGATCCAGGAAGGTCACCTGACGCATCTCAAAGATACCCTCGGCCGCCTGATCAACCAGCATCAGTCCAGCAGTGAATTGCTGCTCTGGTTGGCCAAGGAACGCTCCGACGCCTTCGCCGACGTCCTCGGGCCGGAGGTGTTCCGAGCCATGTTGACGGCGATCGAGCGGGACCAGTTCAACGAGAAGAAATCCAACCGCCTGCGTGACTTTATCGTGGACGACCAGGAGTTGCTGCTCGAACTGATCGAATCGGCCGACATCGAGGTCATCAAAGACCTGACCCGCGCCCTCCAGCTCTCGCCCAGCTTCGATGACATGGACAAACGGTCGCTCTTGGCGCGGATCGTCAAGCATTTCCCCTCCATCCAAACGTTGATCTCGGGGGAACACGCCCGCCAGGACACCGCCCTGGTCGTCTCGTGGGACAGCCTCGAGCGGCGCAAGAACGAATACACCGAGTTGGTCCACAAAAAAATCCCCGCCAACTCCAAGGAAATCGCCGTCGCGCGCAGTTACGGCGACTTGCGCGAGAATCACGAATACAAGGCCGCCAAAGAGATGCAGAAACTGCTCATGCGGCGCAAGGCCGAACTGGAGAACCAGCTGGGGCGAGCCCGCGGCACCGATTTCGCCAACCCCCGCGGCGACGTCGTCAGCATCGGCACCCGCGTCCGGGTGACCGACCTGGAGACCCAGCACCCGGAGGCCTACCAAATCCTGGGGGCGTGGGATTTCGACGCGGAAAAGGGCGTGATCAGCTACCTCAGCCCGATGGCCCAGGCGCTCCTGAACCGCAAGCCGGGCGAGGAAGTCGAGTTCGAACACGACGGCCACAAGAAGCGCTACCGGCTCGACGCCATTGAGCCATGCCCGGCCCCCGCCTCGGCGCCGGCCCCTGGTCCTTGAGTTCCCCGGGCGCCGGCGATCGAATCCAATCTGCTCGCTGCGGGGCGCGCGCCGTGCCCGGAGTTCACCCCTTTCCCTTTGCCGCCGCCTTCACCAGCTCCGCCACCAGCTCCTCGCTCGTCCAGGTGTTGCCGATGATAATCCGCTGAATGCGCCCGCGGGCATCGATGACGACCGTCCGCAAGTTATGATCGAAGTTGGCGCCCTGCCGGGCGAACATCATCCCGAATTGCTCGGTGATCGCGTCAATGTCGATCATCTTGCCGGTAACGAAGTCCCAATGCTTGGGGTCGAACTGGTACTTGCTGGCGTAAATCCGGAGCACCGCCGGGGTGTCGTTGTCCGGGTCGAACGAGATCGAGAGCAGGTGCCAGTTCCGCGGCCCGCCCGGCAACTTCGTCAACTGCTCGTAAGTTTCCTCAAAATTCTTCGACATCCGCGGACAAAAATTCGGGAAGGGGCAACGGGTGTAGAAGAACGTCAAGG
>JAGWYX010000464.1 GCA_018969165.1 Verrucomicrobiota bacterium | reverse complement strand
TGGGGCGTCGTTGCGCGGGCAGTCGAGTATCGCCGAGGATACACTCCTACCCGCACGCCTAGCCCCAGGGCAAATTGGCCGCTGGCAAACTGTATTCTCTCCCAGGGTCTGGTCAGTAAGCCAGTTGCGCGTCGGCCAAGTGGCTGAGCCGCTCCCGCAATTGGCGGGAGAGGTTCATGAAGACCATCGACACACGGTAACCGGTATGGCGGCTGCCCTGACAGGCCACCACGACGCCGGTGCAATGGGCGTTGCGGCCGGCGCCGCGATACTGCCAGGCGACGGTCATCTCCGTCCAAACCGGGAGCGGGGTGTCACTGCGAAACTCGACTCCGTTAGGCCGGATGCGCACGGCGCTGGCGGGCAACGTGAGCTGGGTTTCCCTGGCTTGGACGGTGACGGGGTGAAATACGCCGGAAGTATCAAGTTTGCTTGCGCTCATATCCGATCAGGGAAATTTATCATATTCTGTCCGGTCGTCAATGGGTTTACCACTCGATGACGGCGGCGCCCCAGGTCAGGCCGGCGCCAAAGACAACCAGCAGGATCAGGTCTCCCCGCTGGACGCGGCCCGAGCGGACGGCTTCGTCCAGGGCGATGGCGACCGAGGCCGCGGAGGTATTGCCGTAGCGGTCCACGTTGACGAACACCTGGTCGGGACGCACGCCCAGGCGCTCGCCGACGGCGTCGATGATGCGCTGGTTGGCCTGGTGCGGAATGACGCATTTGATCCGCCCGATGTCGATGTCGCAGCGGCGCAGGGCCTCCTGCGCGGCCGTGAGCATCGCGCCGATCGCGCTCTTGAACGTCTCCTTGCCGTCCATGCGCAGGTAATGCAGCCGGTCGGCCACGGATTTTTCAGTGGCCGGGCAGCGGCTGCCGCCACCGGGCATGGACAAGAGGTCCGCCTTGTTCCCGTCCGAGCCCATGCAGACGGTCAGGAGCCCATGCGAGTTTGGCCGGTTCTGGAGGATGGCGGCCCCGGCGCCGTCGCCAAAGAGGACGCACGTGCTACGGTCCGACCAGTCGATGATGGTCGAGAGTTTCTCGGCGCCGATGACCAGGATGGTGTTGTAGGTGCGCGACATGATGAACTGCTGGCCGATTTCCAGTCCGAAGATGAAACCGGAGCAGGCGGCTTCGATGTCGAAGGCGGCGGCACGGTGGGCGCCGATCTTGCGCTGCACCAGGCAGGCCGTGGACGGGAAGAGCATGTCCGGCGTGATGGTGGCCAGGATGATCAAGTCCAGTTGGTTGGCGGTCAACCCCGCGTGATGCAGCGCGCGGGTGGCGGCCTGCGCCGCGATGTCCGAGGTGTATTCGTCCCGGGCGGCGATGCGCCGTTCCTTGATGCCCGTGCGGCTGGTAATCCACTCGTCGGTCGTGTCCACCATCTTCTCCAGGTCCGCGTTGGTGAGGACGCGGGTTGGGACGTAGGATCCGACGGCAGTGATCGAGCAGGTGCGTCCTCGGAAACCGTCTTTAGCACGCGGATGCTGGACTGGGGGCGCAGCGGCGCTCATGCGGGCGAGGCGGCGGTTTCGACCAGGCGGGAGGATTCGAGGCATTCGTTGGCCCGGGCGATCTCTTCGATGATCAGGTCGTTGATCTGGTTCTGGACAAATTCAGTCGCGACGCGGATGGCGTTGAGGATGGACCGCTCGCGGGCGGAGCCGTGGGCGATCAGGACATTGCCGTTGAGGCCCAGCAGCGGGGCGCCGCCGTAGGCTTCCGGGTCCAGGCGCCGTTTGATTGTGCGAAAGGCGTTTTGCGCCAGGTAAGCGCCGATCTGGCGTTTGGGGTTGCGCGTCAATTCGCGTCGCAACCAGGAGAACATACTGGTCGCCAGGCTCTCACAGGTCTTGAGCACGACGTTGCCCACAAATCCGTCGCATACCACCACATCCACGCGATTGGCGAACAGGTCGTGACCCTCGACATTGCCGATAAAATTCAGGTCCACCTGTTTGCAGAGCTTGAAGGTCTCGCGGGTCAGTTCGTTGCCCTTGACCTCCTCGGTGCCGACGCTCAGCAACCCGACGCGCGGTCGGTCGTAGCCGAGGATTTCGCGCGAATAGACGTTGCCCATGACGGCATAGTGCAGGAGATGGAGCGGCTTGGCATCGAGGTTGGCCCCGGCATCCAACAGGACGAACTCGTTCTCGGGGGCGGGGATGACGGTGGCGATGCCGGGTCGCTCCACGCCCGCCAGCGGGCGCAATTTGATCCACGCCGCCGAGACGACGCCCCCGGTGTTCCCGGGGGATACGACCCCATCGACCTTCCCGGTCTTGAGCAAATCCATGGCCCGGGCGATCGAGCAGTCCTTCTTTTTCCGGAGGCCGACCACGGGTTTGTCGGTCATGGTCAGGACCTCCGAAGCGTGGAGGATGCGCAGGCGGGCGTCGTGGCAGTGGTGCCGGCCCAGGGCGGCGCGGATTTGCGCCTCGTCGCCGACGAGGTGCAGCTCGACAATGCGCGGGTTGGCTTGCAGGGCAAGCCAAGCTCCCTCGACCACCACCGGGCACCCGTGGTCGCCGCCCATGACATCCACCGCGATTCGCATAGCGAAAACGAGCGCGGGGGGCCTGGCCCCGCGCGCCGGCACTGGCCGGTTGGCTTAGCCCAGGGCTTCGACCGTGATCACTTGTCGGCCCTTGTAGAAGCCGCACGCCGGGCAGACCCGGTGGGGCACGTACGGGGCCGCGCATTGCGGGCAGGTGCTCAGTTGAGGCAACCGCAGCACGCTGTTGTAAGCGCGGCGTTGCCGTTGGCGGCTGTGGGACGGTTTTCGTTTAGGTACGCCCATAAATTCGTAGTCTCAATGGTTACAGTCTGGTTACAGTCTCAGCTTATTCAACACGGCCCACGCCGACACCGTGCCGGCACCCGGTCGGGTGGTGTCGGAGCAAGGCACCCCGCTGGCCGAAGGATTCGGCAGGCCCGCGCACCCGGGATCGCACACCGGATTCTGCGGAAACGCGAGCAGAATATCCTCGCGCACAAATGGCGTCAAGTCCACGCCGTCGTCCCGAACCGGCACCCGGTCCGGCCCGTCCAACGCCAGGTGCAAACTCCAATCGCGGAGATCCAGCTCGGTGGCGAAGGGGCGCAGACATCGGCAGCATTCGCATTCCAAGGTCAGCCACACCCGGCCGCGCGCCAGCACGCCGCGCCCGGCTAATTGGACCTCCAGGGCGTATCGGACCGGCTGGTTGACCCGGATCAATTCGTCCACCGCTTCCAACTCGAGGTCCGCTGCCGACAATTCGCCCCGCAACTCGATCGCCTCTCTCTCCAGTTGCCGAAGATTGACCCGCAACGGCGTCATAGCTTGAATTAATCCTCAGGTCGCCGCTTTGGCAAGTTTTTTGACCAGCGCCCGCGCCACCGGCGGCGAGACGAAGCAGGACACGTCCCCTCCCAGCCGCGCGATTTCCTTGACGATCCGGGAACTCAGGAACGTGTAAGTGTCTTTGGGCATCATGAAGATGGTCTCGATGCGTTCGTCCAGCTTCCGATTCATCAAGGCCAGTTGAAACTCAAACTCGAAGTCCGACACGGCGCGCAACCCGCGGATGATCGCCTGGCCCGACCGCTGGTTGACGTAATCCACCAGCAACCCGGCGAAGGTGTCCACCTCGACATTGCGCATGGGCGCCACGACCCGGGCCGCCAGCGCGCGCCGCTCGGCCAGCGAAAACAGCGGGTGCTTGGACTCGTTTTCCGCGATGGCCACGATGACACGGTCAAACAGCTTCGCCGCCCGGTGGATCAGGTCCAAATGCCCGTTGGTCAGCGGATCAAAACTGCCTGGATAGATGACGGTGCGCATGGGCCGATGGTATCGCAGCGAGACCGGGCCGCAATCAAATCATTGAATCACGGAGAGGCGGGAGTGCATCGCGGAAGCACCGAGGCGCGGAGCAGCAGCAGGAGCGCACCGCGGAAGCCTGGCACCGCAAACACCGATCCGCTCGCGCAGACTCTCCGTCGCAAGCGAGCTACTTGGGGATCGACGCCGCCGGCGGGCCAGCCGCGGGCGTGTTAGCCGGTTGTGGTCGCGGCACGGCAGGGGTGGCACTGGATGACGCCGCCTCGGCCAGTTTCCAGGGCACCTCATAGACCTTGACCGCCTGGCTGATGCCCTTGACCATGACCGGAGGTTGCGGAACGCAAGTGGCCGCCAAAGTCGGGTCGTCGCGCTTGACTTCCTCGTAGGTCGCCTCGCCGATGATGATGCGGCCGCGCCCGGAGACGCCCTCCAAGCGGCTGGCCAAGTTGACCTCGCGACCG
>JAGWYX010000463.1 GCA_018969165.1 Verrucomicrobiota bacterium | reverse complement strand
CCACCATTTACCACATGACCGCCAATCATGAGGATGCCAATGATCTGGTCCAGGAGTCGTTCATCAAGGCCTACCAGGCCTTGGCCTCTTTCAAGGGGGATTCGAGCTTCTTCACGTGGGTTTATCGCATCGCCGTCAACAAGACGATCAACTTCCTGAAACAGCGGCGGAACCGGACCTACATGAGCCTGAACGATTTGGATTTCAATGCCGAGCACGATCCGGACCTGGTGGCGCTCACGTCGGAAGACACTCCCCGACGCGAGGTGAGCCTGGCCGAATTGCAGGAAAAATTGAACATTGCCCTGCAAAAACTGTCAGAACCTCACAGATTGGTAGTGACGCTGCATGACATCCAGGGCTTATCGCATGAAGAGATCAGCAGGATCATGGACTGCAACATTGGCACGGTCCGGTCCCGGCTTTTCTACGCCCGGCAACAGATGCAGGCGATGCTGTCGGATTACTTGAGGTGACCCGTGATGAAGTCCGCCCCGGAAGATTTTACGCGTTTGCGACGGTTGCTGCGGTGCATGCGTTATGAGCAACCGCCTCCAGGCTATTTTGAGGACCTGGCCGAGCGGATCAGCGTGCGGCTCGAAGCGGCGCGCCCGGGGCAAGCGCCCGCCTGGTGGGAGCGGTGGGTGGGTGGACTGGAACTCAAGCCAGTGCTGGCCGGGGCCTGCGCCCTGGCCGTTTGCGGATTGTTGCTGTTGGGGATCAGCGCCGCATGGATGGGTCTGGCCGATCCGGTGTTCTCGGGCCAGGCCGCGGTCGCGCCCACTTCCCTGTGGTCGGCCCATCCGGGTTTGTTCCCGGTGCCTCCCCCATTGGCCACGGCCTCGCTCTCGAGCATGGCCCCGGTCGTCAAACAACCCTCCTCCACCCTGGTCGAGGGAAGCACTGAGTATGAGTTGACGCCGGTGAGCTTCAGCTTCCGCATTCGTTAGCCGCCTGGCGCCAGGGACCGATGGGTTGTCCGGCTCGAGCGGGGCGAGTTTCCACGGTAGTCGGCGGAGCATCGATGAAGAAGCTGCGGATCGGGTTTGCCGGCATAGGTGCGATGGGCTTGAGCCACCTCAAGGCCATGCACGTGGACCAGGGCGGGCGCGCCGAAGCCGTCGCGATCGGCTCGCGCAACACGGCGAACATCGACCGGGCGCACGAGCTTGCCCCGAACGCCAGGGTTTTCGCCGACGACCGTGCGTTGATCCGATCTGACCTGGACGGAGTATTCATTTCCACCCCCAACGGCCTGCATGCGCGGCTGGCGCTCGAGACGCTCCGGGCAGGCCGACATTTGTTCCTCGAAAAGCCGGTCGGGATCACGCGCGCGGAATGCCGGCAGGTGCTCGCGGCGGCCGCGCAGACCGATCGCGTGGTCATGGTCGGACACGAGCTGCGCTACGCCCCGGTGTTCCAGCGGATCAAGACGCTGGTGGACGCCGGAGAGATCGGCCAGCCGCGGCTGGTATGGACGCGCGAGTTTCGCGGGCCGTTCCAGAAGAAATCCGGCAACTGGCTGCAGGACAATCGGTGGTCCGGCGGCGCGCTGGTGGACAAGAGCTGTCACCATTTTGACCTGATGAACTGGTGGGTCGGGTCGCGGCCGAGGCGGGTTTGCGCGTTTGGCGGCCAGGCGGGTCAAGGGGAAGTTCGCAGTTCGCAGTTCGAAGGCCAAAGGCCAAAGGCCAGGGTCGGCCTGCCGCCTTCCGCCTTCCGCGTTCGGGCGCCGGTGTTGGATCATGCGACGGTGAGTTTCGAGTATGAGAATGGCATGCGGGGCACGCTGCAACTGTGCCTGTTCGCGCGCGATTTTCCAGACGAGGAATTGGAGATGGGAATTGTCGGCGACCGCGGCGAGTTGCGAACGAAGATCGTCCGGCCGGAGCCTGCCGGTCGCCCAGCCGATGAACCGAGTCGCAGCCGGCGTTTGGCCACGGGCTTCCGTACGGTCCGGGAGGGGGTCGGGCTGGAGATTCTCCAATGGCGACGTGGGGTAAGCCAACCGGGGCCGATCGTCCACACGATCAAAACCGGGCGCGGCGACGGGTGGGGCGGCCACGCCGGGTTTGCCGAAATCCACGAGGCATTTCTGCGGGCCATCCGCCAAGAGGAGCGTCCGCTGACGGCGGTTGCAGACTGTGTGGATGGCACGCTGCTGGCGATCGCGGCGGAGGAATCGATCCGCCGCGGAGGCGCGGTCGAGGTGTGATGGGCCGGAGGAACCACGGCCGGGAGCGGACCCGAAGAACCATTGACTTTTTGGCTGGCGATGGCTTGCTGGGGAGCATGAAAACCTACCCGGTTTATCTCAACGGCGGGTTCGTTACGACGGACAGCGGCATCCCGGTCGTCAATCCGGCGACCGCTGAGCCGTTCGCGCGCATGTCCACCGTTCCGCGTGCGGCGGTGGCGCAGGCCATTGGGGACGGGCACGAGGCGTTTGCGCGCTGGCGGCAGACGACCGGCCAGGCGCGTGGCGAGTATCTTCAGCAGATCGCCGCCGGACTGGAGCGGCGGCGCGACGAGGTCGCCCGACTGATCACGATGGAGAATGGGAAGCCCCTGGCGCAGAGCGCTGCCGAGGTGGCGATGTCGGTGGATCACCTCCATTGGTTTGCCGAGGAGGCGCGCCGGACCTACGGGCGGACCATCCCGCACCAGGTGGCAGGCAAGCGTCACCTGGTGGTCAAGACACCGATGGGCGTGGCCGGGGCGATCAGTCCGTGGAACTTCCCGCTGGTGCTGGCGGTGCGCAAGGTGGCGCCGGCGCTGGCCGCCGGTTGCACCGTGGTGCTCAAACCAGCCAGCGCCACGCCGTTGTCGGCGGTGGCCTTCGCCGAGTGCGCGCACGCAGCCGGTCTGCCCAAAGGCGTCTTCCAACTGGTCGCCGGCAAGGCCGCCGACATCGCCCAGGAGTTTTTGGATAATCCGCGTTGCC
This sequence comes from Verrucomicrobiota bacterium, assembly GCA_018969165.1. Classification (GTDB taxonomy): domain Bacteria; phylum Verrucomicrobiota; class Verrucomicrobiia; order Limisphaerales; family JAGWYX01; genus JAGWYX01. The sequence goes on along the minus strand of JAGWYX010000463.1, from coordinate 1,358 downwards.
GGAAGATCACGTTCACCGGCTCGACGGAGGTCGGGCGCGGATTGATTGCCGGGGCGGCCGCCGGGGTCAAGCCGCTCTCGCTGGAGCTGGGCGGGCATTCGCCGGTGTTGGTATTCGACGACGCGGATTTTGAACGAGCGATCGAGGGGGCGATGATCGCCAAGTTCCGCAACACGGGTCAATCGTGCATTGCGGCCAACCGGATTTACGTCCAGCGGGGCATATACGACCGCTTCGTGGCGGCCTTTGTCGGGAGGGTCAAGTCGCTCAAGGTCGGCAACGGCCTGGAGCCGGGGGTGGAGATCGGCGCGGTGATCAACCAGGAGGGCCTAGAAAAGGCCCTGGAGCACCTCCGGGACGCGCGGGCCAAAGGCGCGGAATTACGCTGCGGCGGCGGCCGGTGGGGAAACGGGCCGGGGTGGTTCCTCGAGCCGGCGGTGCTCACCGGGGTGCCGGACCACGCGCTGGGAATGGGCGAGGAGACGTTCGCGCCGGTCGCCTACGTCAACCCGTTCGAGACCGAAGCCGAGGCGGTGCAACGGGCCAACCATACGAACTATGGGCTGGCAGCGTACGTGTTCACGCGCGATTTGAGCCGGGCGTTTCGGTTGATGGAAAGCCTGGAAGCAGGCATGATCGGGCTCAATGACGCCGTGCCGACGGCCACGCAGGCCCCCTTCGGCGGGGTCAAGCAAAGCGGCTGGGGCCGCGAGTTGGGCGCCGAGGGGATCGACGCGTTCCTGGACACCAAGCACGTGTCGTTGGCCATTTGATGCCAAGTCGAGCTTATGAACCGACCTAAACCCGCCAATTACCTGGCCGCCGAAGCGGCCGCGTTCCGTTACATCGAGAAATCCAACCCGGCCACGTCCAATCTCCAGTTCCTGACCTATGGCATCTATGAACTGTCCGGCGCCGTGGTCAGCGGCGCGCTGACCCACCCCGGCGAAGAGGCGCTGCTGTTCTGCTGGAGCGGCCCCGTGCAGGCGACGGTCAACGGCGCCGGGTTCGCGCTGAACCATTACGATGTCCTTTACCTTCCGCGCGGGGCGAACTACCGCCTGGCGCAGGAACAGGGGGAAGGCAAGATCGTCGTTTGCCGCGCCCCTGCCGAGGCTGGGCATCCGGTCTTTCATGCGGCCTGGAGCCAAATCTCGCACGAGGAGAAGCGCATCCGGCATTTGAAAGGCAAAGACGTGTTCCTGATGTTCGACGTGAGCGAGGCGGCCGACAAATTGATCGCCGGCTACACGATCTTCCAGCCCCATCAGCGTTCCTGGCCGCCGCACAATCACACCGACCAGGAGGAGGTTTACATCTTCCTCAAAGGCCGCGGTTCGATGGAGGTCTATGCCGAC
>JAGWYX010000462.1 GCA_018969165.1 Verrucomicrobiota bacterium | reverse complement strand
GGGCATGAGTCTGAGCCTGCCGATGACCCGGCGCGAGGCTGTCCGCCTCGGGCTGTTCAGCACCGCCGGCCTGCTCCTGGCCGACCGCCGCGTGCTGGGAGCTGACCCACCGGTGGCTGGCGCGGCGTCGACTGGGGCGCCGACGAGCCAGGGCAAGGCCCGGTGCGTGATCCAGGTTTTCCTGTGGGGCGGCATGTCGCACAACGATACGTGGGACCCGAAGCCCGATTCGGGGCGCGATTACATGGGCGAGTTCGCCAAGGCCATTCCGACCAACGCGGACGGGATGCAACTGGGGGAATTATTTCCCGCGCTGGCCAGGCAGGCGGACAAGTTCTCGCTCATTCGCAGCATGGTGCACCATAACTTTGGCCACGAAACCGCCGCCTACCTGATGCAGACCGCGCACGCGCCCGGCGAGCGGCTGGCATATCCCAGCGTTGGGGCCGTGTTCGCCTGGTTCAAAAGTTCAAGCTACACGGGCATCATCCCGCCTTATGTGGTCTTGACGCGACCGCAGGGGCGGTTTTCCGAAGAGGGCTTCCTGGGACCGAAATTCAAACCGTTTGCCACCGGCAGCGATCCCAACGCGGCCCGCTTCGAGGTGGAAGGGGTGGTTGCCTCCGGCCTGACCGAGTCGCGCCAGCAGGGCCGGCGCGGGTTGTTGGACAAGCTGGATACCCTGGGGGTCGAGATGGCCGCCAGTCCCCAGGTGGCCGCCGCCGAACAAACCAAGGAGCGGGCCTATGAGTTGATCCTCGGCCGCGGACGGGAAGTCTTCGATCTCACGAAGGAGAAGCCGGAACTCCGGGCGCGCTATGGCCGGAACACGTTTGGCCAGGACTGCCTGGCGGCGCGACGCCTGGTCGAGGCCGGCGTGCCCTACATCGTCATCAACTACCCCGGGGGTTGGGACACGCACAGCAATCACTTCCCGACCATGCGGCGTCAGTGTCCGCAACTGGACCAGGGCTTGGCGGCGCTGCTCGAGGATTTGCACGCACGCGGTCTGCTTGATCGCACGCTGGTCTGGTGCTGCGGCGAATTTGGGCGCAGCCCCAAGGTGGATTGGCAGCCGCCGTGGAATGGCGGACGCAACCATTGGGGCAATGTGTTCACCGCGCTGGTCGCCGGTGGCGGTTTCCGGGGCGGTCAGGTCGTCGGCGCGTCCGACGCGCGCGCCGAGGAAGTGACGGAGCGGCCGGTCTATCCGGTGGACTTACTTGGCAGCCTCTACGCGCTGGGCGGGATCGAGACCCACGCGCGTCTGCCTCACCCGGAGGGCGTGGAAGCCCACGTGTTGCCGTCCCTGGCCGAAGGGGTGAAGTCCGCCGGGCGTTTGGCGGAAATCATGTGATGTTTCGAGGCCCCGGTCTGAGCGTGGCCTGGTTCGTCTGGCTCGGGATGGTGGTTGCGGGCCGAGGGCAACCGCGTCCGTACATCGGCTATGCCTATCCCGCCGGCGGCCAACAGGGCACCGTTTTCCAAATCCGACTGGGCGGTCAAAACCTGGACGACGTCCAAGGCGTGTTGATCACCGGCGCCGGCGTTCAGGCCGAGGTCGTCGAGTATCGCCGGCGATTAAATGCGCAGGAACTGCAATTGCTCAACGAGGAATTGCGTGAATTGAAGCGCGCGGCTCCGCCGGTTGCCGCGACCCGGACTCCGTTGACGAAACCGACGCCGGTCGCGGTGGCGGGAGAGACGGCGCTGGCGCCGGCGGGCCAGGGGAACCGCGCGCAACCCGAGCCAGGCGAGGCCACGCCGGAGTTGATCGCCAAGCTCGAGCAACGGGTTCATGAATTCGTGCCGTTACCCGCCAGTGACTCGATTGCCAATCTGGTCATCGCCCGGATCTCGATCGCTCCCGAAGCCGAGCCGGGGGACCGGGAAATCCGGTTGGTCACGCCCAGGGGCGTGTCCAATCCGCTGGTATTCGAGGTCGGTCAGTTGCGGGAGTTCGCTCGAAAGCCGATGATTACCGCCAGCAAGCCGGTGTTGGGCAAGGAGGAGCAGGCCCTGCGCCAGCGGCCACCGGGTGAAGCCGAGGACCGTGTGGTCATCCCGTGCACACTCAATGGCCAGATGGCTGCCGGCGAAGTCAACTCCTACCGGTTTGCCGCGCGCCGCGGCCAGAGGCTGGTCATCGCGACCCACGCCCGGCACTTGGTTCCCTTCCTCGCCGACGCCGTCCCCGGTTGGTTCCAGGCGGTCGAAGTGCTCTACGACGATACCGGCAAGGAAGTCGCCTACGACGACGATTACCGGTATGACCCGGACCCGGTCATTTTTTACCCGGTGCCGCGGGACGGTCAATACGTGCTGGCGATTTATGACAGCCTGCACCGTGGCCGCGAGGATTTCGTCTATCGCACGACCATTAGCGAGCTGCCTTTCATCACCAGTCTTTTTCCCCTGGGCGCGAAGGCGGGCGCCCCGGTCACGCCCCGGCTGGCAGGTTGGAACCTGGAGCACGCCGTCCTGAGACCGCTGGAGCCCGACGCCCGGCCGGGTATCCACAGGCAGGTGGCCAGCCGAGGTGGGCTGTTCTCCAACCGCCTGCCGTTCGCCCTGGACACGCTGGCGGAGGTTACGGAGAAGGAACCGAACAACACCCGCGCCACCGCGCAGCGAGTGGTTCTGCCCGTCGTGATCAATGGGCGCATCGACAGACCTGGTGACTGGGACGTGTTCCAGTTCACCGGCCGCTCCAACCAGACGATCGTGGCCGAGGTCCAGGCGCGCCGATTGGGTTCCCCGTTGGACTCGATCATTAAACTGACCGACGCGACCGGTCGCGTGCTGGCGTTCAACGACGACTACGAATCGCTTGGCGCGGGGGTGAACACGCACCAGGCCGATTCCTACCTCCGGGTCACGCTGCCGACCAGCGGCACCTACTACGTGCACCTGGGCGATATCGCCCGTCACGGCGGGCCGGCATACGGCTACCGCCTCCGCCTGAGCGCGCCGCGGCCTGATTTCGATTTGTTCGTCGTTCCGACCAGTGTCGCCCTTCGCACCAACGGCGCCGCCAGCGTCACCGCCTATGTCGCCCGCAAAGACGGATTCGATGGTCCTGTCCGGCTTGGCTTGCGCGACCCGCCGCCGGGGTTCTCCGCCTTCCCGGTCACGTTGCGTGCCACCCAGTCCGTCGCGCGGCTGACCTTCCGCGGCCCGCGGACCCGGACGGACACGCCGGTCAACCTTACCTTCGTCGGCACCGCCAGGATTGGCGGCCGGGAAATCCTGCATCCAGCCGTGCCCGCTGAGGACCGGATGCAAGCGTTCCTATGGCGGCACCTGGTGGCGGCCGCGGACTTCAAGGTCATGGTTTTCGATCCCGGTTACGAACCTCCGTCCAAGGGGATGGTCCGCGGCTTGCCGCCGTCCACCGCGGTGCTTCCCAATCCACCCGACGGCCTCAGGAAAAATGGAAGCGCGACCCGTCCCGCCGCGGCGGCTTCAGCAACGCCGCCCCGGTTTACCAAGCAGCAGGTTGCCGCCCGCCTGCGGCAGCTCAAGCGCCTGTTCGAGGATGGCCTGCTGACGCCGGGTTTCTACGCCGAGCAAGTGGCCCAGTGCGCCGCGGCGAATTGAGAACTTGATTTGCCGCCGCTCGGGGCGTCGCAAGGACTCTGGTGAGGCGAGCGGAGGGGGTAAATGATCTTGTCCCGACGGCACTCTGGAGCGGCTCAGTTAGCCCATGCCGGGAAGGCCGCCACCGCGTCCAGGTAGTTGTGGAGTTTGTCGGTGTCGGCGTCCTCCTGCCAGCCACCGCGGCCAGCTCCCTTCCAGACGCCATCGTACGGGCAACCGTCGTTGTTGATCCCGTACAACGCCCAATTGAGGGTTTGGCGGGCGATGAGGCGATACTGCGGCGAACCGGTGGCCTGGGAATACAGGGCCAGCACCGCGCCGTAAGTGGTGGCCACGCCGCCCCAGGGTTTCTGATCGAAGTCCTGTTCGCCGCACACCGCCACGCCATCCCAGACGTGGACAAAGTGATGGTTCACGAACTCGATCAGGAGTTGCGCATGCGGTCGCCATGCCGGGTCGATGGTGGTCTGCCGCTCGATCAAGTAGCGGGCCAGGTTGAGCGGCGCCCAGGCCGTGCGGTCTGTCGGTTCGGAGTGGTCCTCGAAGAACTGGACCCACAGCCGGCCGTCGTGGGCGGCGCTAGGTATCTGCCAATCCCGAATCCAGGTCCACAACCGCTCGCGCGGGGCCTGGAACTCGGAGTAACCCCGGGTCAGCAGCGCGTCGAACAACCGCAGGTTGAAGACCATGTTGCCGGAGACCGGGCCGCG
>JAGWYX010000461.1 GCA_018969165.1 Verrucomicrobiota bacterium | reverse complement strand
CTGCGGGTTGAGGACAACCCGCGGTCCGCTTCGTGGAGCAGCGCCTGGCTCGTGGGCGCTCTGAATCCCGCTTGCCGGCACTCATTCGACTGTAATCACGACGACGGACTTCGAGGGCAAGGACGCGTTGAACCCGTTGTCGGTGACTTTAAAGGCGTCGAAAGCCTCCGGCTTGACAGCAGTCGGGTCGTCGAAGGTGTTATGCGCTTGCATGGTCGCGGCCGCCAGGACGCGCCCGGAGAGACGAGACGCCTTGGCCCCTTGCAGCTCGCAACTGAGTTCGGCGGGGTTGTTCGGGTTCAGATTGCACAGTGTGACGTGGATTCTTCCGGCGGCGTCCTGCGACGCGGACGCGCTGATACCCGGGATCTTTTTGCCGTCGAACTCGTAATCGGCGCACTCGAGTTGGGACGGCAACAACGTCGCGTCCTGATGCACGGTGTACATCTCGAAGACGTGATAGGTGGGCGTGACGGTCATCTTCTCCTTGTCGGTGAGGATCATCGACTGGAGCACGTTCACCAGTTGCGCGATGTTCGCCATCTTCACCCGGTCGCAATGCCGATTGAAGATATTCAGGGTGAGCCCGGCGACGAGGGCGTCGCGCAGGGTGTTCTGTTGGTAGAGAAACCCCGGGTTCGTGCCTGGTTCGACGTCGTACCACGCGCCCCATTCGTCCACCACCAGCCCGATACGCTTCTGCCGGTCGTACTGGTCCATGATCGCCGCATGTTTCTCGACGAGTTCCTCCATGCGCAGGGCGCCGCGCAGCGTGGCGAACCACTGGGCTTCGTCGAAGTCGGTCGCCGATCCTTTCCGGCCCCAATCGCCGCTCGGGTTCGTGTAATAGTGCAGTGACAGGCCGTTCATGCGCCGTCCGACGTTCTTCATCAGCACCTCGGTCCAGCGGTAATCCGCGGCGTTCGCCCCGCAAGCGACGCGGTAGATGCGGTTGCCTGGATAATTCTTGATGAAGGTGTCGTAGCGCCGGTAGTTATCGGCATAGAACTCGGGCGTCATGCTACCGCCGCAACCCCAACTCTCATTGCCGACGCCGAAGAACGGGACTTTCCAGGGTTGATCCTGGCCATTCTTGCGCCGGAGGTTGGCCATCGGTGAGCTGGCATCGGAAGTCATGTATTCGACCCATTCCATCATTTCCTGGACGGTGCCGCTGCCGAGGTTGCCGGTGATATAAGGGGCGGCGCCAATCTGCTGGCAGAAGTCCAGGAACTCGTGCGTCCCGAAGTGATTGTCTTCCACCACCCCGCCCCAGTGCGTGTTAATCATGGCCGGGCGTTGGGCGCGAGGTCCGATCCCGTCGCGCCAATGGTATTCGTCGGCGAAACAGCCCCCCGGCCAGCGCAGCACCGGCACCTTGATCTTGCGGAGCGCGGCCACGACATCGTTGCGGATCCCACGCGTGTTGGGAATGGGACTGTCTTCTCCGACCCAGACGCCGCCGTAGATGCAGTGGCCGAGGTGTTCGGAAAACTGGCCGTAGATATTCCGACTGATTTTATCCCGGCCTTGATCCGTGTGGATGACCAGCCGGTTCGCGGCGGCGTCGGCCGCGAAGGTCCGGGTAGCCAACAGAACGCCGGATAGCAGAATGGCTCTGAAAAGAGCCGTGACGCTTGGGTCCATAGTGTGACGGTTATTGCAATCGAAGCACGCGCAGCCCAAACAATCCGCCCGCGGTCCGGCGCGTGTGGGCCTGGAACCGCACGTTGAACTGGCTCTTGTTTCGGGTCAGATCGGCCGGGATCGGCAAGGTTTCATCGTAAAACATTTCGGGATGGTTGCTGTCCAGGGTGATGGTGGTCAGCTTATGGCCGTCCACAAGCACGTCAAAGACTCGACCGCCGGCGTCGCTGCCCCAGAAGGTCAAGCAGAGTTCCGCGGGCTGGTTCGGCGGAAGCTTCAACGCGTAGGAGAACCAGCCACCGTCCCAGGCGTGACGCCAGCCGCGGCCGTTGAATTCACCGGCCCCCATGCGTTCCCCCTGCAAATCATGCGCCCGCTCGTTTCCGGAGTTGCCGGGATAAACCGCATCCACTGTGCGCGCGTCGAGCGCCCGCTGGCGGTCGATTTCCAACCGTTGTTGCGCCTCTTTGATTTTCCATTGCGCGGGCGTGTAGCTGTCCCAGTAAACCACGTAGTAGCGATCGCCGAACATTTGGTAGAACGGCACGAAGGTCAGCGGCGTGGCGGACTTCGCCGACGAGGTGCGAAAGATGTCCGCCGACCCGCGGAACGTGTTGGGCTGACCCCGGACCGGATGGAGATCGGCGCGCCCGTGCCCCGGTTTCCCGACCACGGCCGGTGCAATTTCCAGACGCGCTCCGGGTGCCGCCACCGCGTCGGCAGCGCGCGGCCGGTGGGCCGGGCCGTGGATATCCACCTGGGCGCAGAGGACCAACGGTCCGTCGAGGAACGCGAACCGGGCCGGGTTGTCGTGGAACGCCACGGTGTGCAATGTAAACGGCATCCGAATGTCCACGGCATCGCCGGTGCGCCAGGACCGGGTCACCGTGGCGTAGCTCCCGGGCGGGCTTTCGAACCGCTGCTTCCGCCCATTGACCCGGATCTCGAAACCGGAGGTAGCCCATGCCGGATGCCGCAAGTGCAACGCCAGCTCGACCGGTTGGGCGCAGGTAAATACCAGGTGGGTGCTCGCCTCGTCGGGATAGCGGGTTTCCTGGCGCAGTTGAATCCCTTTCGCTCGCCAGTTCAACTCCGAAGCGATGAACAGGTTGACATAGAGTCCCTGGTTATCGTCGTGAAAGTAAATGCTATCGCCGTACTTCGCATGGTTCTCGACCCCGGTGCCGGTGCAGCACCAGAAGGAGTTGAGCGGAGTATTGTAGTATTTTCGCGAACCCGACCGCAGTGGCACATAGTAGCACATCATGCCCGTCTCGGGGTTCTGCGACGCCAGGATGTGGTTATAGAGCGCGCGCTCGTAGTAATCGGCATACTCGGCCTTCGGATCCCACGAGAACAGGTGCCGGGTGAGCTTGAGCATGTTGTAAGTGTTGCAGGTCTCGGTCGTGGTCGGCCCCATCCGGGACAGCCGGTTCGTCGGGGTGAACATCTCACCATCGCTGTTGCCGCCGATGACATAGGAACGGTTGGATACCACGGTATCCCAAAAATTGAGCGCCGCCGCCTCGAGGGACTTGTCCCCGGTCAGCTCATACTCGCGCGCGGCGCCGATGAACTTGGGAATCTGCGTATTGGCATGGAGGCCGGTCAACCGATCCTCCCCGCGCGACAACGGCCCGATCACTGCCATGTGGTTGAACCGCCGGGAAAGGTCGAGATACTTTCGCCCGCCGGTAAGACTGTAGAGGTTGGCGAGCGCCTCGTTGATGCCGCCCTGCTCGGTGCGCAGCATCCGCTGCATCTGGTCGTCGCTCAGTTTGTCCGCGCGCATTTTGACCCAGTCCCCGAACCGGCGGGCGACCTCCAGCGCCTGCTGGTTGTCACAATACACGGACATGTCGAGCAGTCCGGCGAGGATTTTGTGGAGCGTGTACCAAGGCGCCCAGACCGGTTCCTGGCGCTCGACCCGGTCGATAAAGCTTTCCGGGAACGCGCTCAGGTAACCGTTCCCGAGCTTGGCCTGGCATTCGGCCAGGCCGGCGGCGACTGCGTCACCTTTGGCCTTGAGCCGATCGTCACCGGTGCTGGCGTACATCAGGGCGCACGCGGAGAGGTAATGCCCGACGAAATGCCCGCGCAACTCGCCCTTCGGATCTTCCCAGCCGCCGAGGGGCCGCGCCGACGACGGCAGGCCGGCGTTGACACGAAAATTATGGAGCAACCGGTCCACGTCGAGCGACAGAAGGTACTCGCGGTCCAGCTCCATCGCGTGCCTGAAAGGACCGTCCAGCAGTCGAACCTCCCTGAGATCGAATGGAATGGCCTTAAGCGGCACGACCGGGCTCACGGAGGATTCGGCGACGGCGGCGCTGGCCGCGCGGGCCGACTCGAGGCGCGCCAGGAGCAGGACAAGCCAGAAGAAGACGAGCCAGGCACGGGATGAGGCGAGCCCTCGACCTCCGCTCGACCCAGCGGCAGCGAAGGCGCACCGGCGAGGGATCGAAAAGACGCGATTCATCAAACTTTCCATGAGCCCGGTAGCCGCGGATGTAAGTCCGCTCAAACTCGGTCCGGAGCCAATTTGAGCCGGCTGACGTCGGCTGCTACTGGGCCCTCTCCAGTTCAAAGTCTCGCTGCAGGTCTGGCATTGGACGTGACGGCTTCCCATGAACCGGGGCACGGCAAGGCCGAGCAGCCGCTCGACCCAGCG
>JAGWYX010000460.1 GCA_018969165.1 Verrucomicrobiota bacterium | reverse complement strand
ACAAGTCCGCCCCGGACACCGCGGCGGTGCCGGCAGCGCGCAAGGCGGTGAGGATTTTGGCGTCGAGGTTCACCGTGTCTCAGCGGAAATCCAGCGCGATGTCAACCGCCCGGGCGGAGTGCGTCAGCGCGCCGACGGAAATAAAATCCACGCCGGTCCGGGCAATGGCGCGCACGTGCTCCAGCCTCACCCCGCCGCTGGCCTCGGTCTTGGCGCGCCCGCCGACGAGCGCCACCGCCGCGCGCAGTTGTGCGAGCGTCATGTTATCGAGCAAAATGATGTCGGCGCCCGCCGCGACCGCTTGCCGAACCTGCGCCAGCGTGTCGGCCTCGACCTCGACCGGCAGGCGCGGATACCGCGCGCGCGCGCGCAGAACGGCGGCGACGATGGCGTTGGGCCGGCAGTCGCGCAAGGCCGCCAGGTGATTGTCCTTGATCAGGACCTGGTCGAAAAGCCCGAAGCGATGGTTCCGCCCGCCCCCGCAGGTCACGGCGTACTTCTCCAGCCGCCGCCATCCCGGCGTTGTCTTGCGCGTGTCCAGGATGCCAGCGCCGGTTCCTGCCACCGCCGCGACGAAGCGGGCGGTCAAGGTCGCGATCCCGGAAAGCCGCTGCACAAAATTCAACGCCACCCGCTCGGCCGCCAGCAGCGCCCACACCGGCCCGGACAAACGGAGCACTTCATCGCCACGACGAAGGGTCGCACCATCGGCCGTGCGCAACCGAATCTCCACCCGCGGCGAGCACAGGCGAAACGCGGCTTCCGCCAACGCCAGGCCGGCCAGCACCAACGGCTCGCGCGCCACCATGACCGCCTGCGACCGACAGGGCCTCGGCACCGTCGCCCGCGTCGTCACGTCCCCCGCGCCGAGATCCTCGGCCAGCGCCGCCTTGACCACCTGGCGGATTGCCTGCTTGGACAGCGGTTCCACAGGGCCAGGATGGCGAAAACCGCGGTGGTCATGAAGCAAAAAGCGCTCGGCCATTTCCGATTTTCCTTCATTCAGAGCCGGCTTCCGGCGAAACTCGCTCCATGCCTCGTCACGGCTTATCTCGCGAGCCCTCCCCGAGTGCGGCTTGGAGAAGGTGGGCGCTCGCCCCGGGCTTACTGCTCGCCACGGTCGCGGTGCTGTCCGCGGCGACCCCGAACGCGCGCTGGGAAAACGAGATTCGCGCCTTCGAGGCGTCCGACCGAACCAACCCGCCACCGCCGCAGGCGAACCTGTTCGTTGGCAGCTCCAGCATCCGCCTGTGGAAAACACTCCCCGCCGACTTCCCGGCAAGACCGGTGATCAACCGCGGTTTCGGCGGGTCCGAAATCGCCGATAGCACCGCGTTTGCCGACCGGATTATCGTGCCGTACCACCCACGGCTCGTCGTTCTCTACGCCGGCGACAACGACATCGCCGCGGGTAACTCACCGGAAAGGGTGCTGGCCGACTACCGCGCGTTCGTCAGGAAAATCGAGACCGAACTGCCCAACGCGCGCATCGCCTTCATCGCGATCAAGCCGAGCCTGGCCCGGTGGAAGCTGGTGGACAACATCCGCAACGCCAACGCGCGGGTGGAGGAATTCGCGGCGACGGACCGGCGGCAGGTGTTTATCGACGTCTTCACGCCCATGCTCGGCCCGGACGGACGGCCGCGGCCGGAATTGTTCGCGCCTGACGGGCTGCACCTGAACCACAAGGGCTACGCGATCTGGGCCACGCGGATTCGCCCGTTATTGAGGTAGCCGACGGCTCGGGGGCGTTTCCCTGGGATTGCGCTCCGCGAGCCGCAGCACCTGTGCACTGAGGGCAGCGGCCAAACGCCCGGAGGCGAGGGTCGCTGCCCGGAGGTGCTGCGGCTCGCGCAGCGGCGCCACGGACAGATCGCGCCCACCGCATTCCCGATGGGTCGGCTACTGCGGCGTGTGGAGGAGGGTCAAGGTGACCTGCGCATCCGCGCCATCCATCTCGGCCTCGAACGTCTGATTCACCGCCTGAGCCTGTCGGTTGTTCAAGGTGGCCGGGAGACCGATCTGGCCGACATAGGGCGAAGGCGGCAGAACCACATTGCCGTTCCCAATGAAGGGACCGCCTCCTAGAATCTTGAGGAAATTACCCGTGAAATCCGCACCCGCCACTTCCCAGTTCTCCTGGTCGGCACCCAACCGGTCCAGCACAAAACCGGCCGTCATGCTGTCGCAGGCGTCGAGATTCGTCACGACCACATTCTGGGTGAAGGACTGTCCGGGCAGCAGGATGGCCGAACTCAACGTGCCGGAGAGGTAATTGATGGTGCCGCTGCCCCGGAGGGTGTAACTCATATCCGCCGTCAGCGTGAGGTCGCCCTCGGCTTCCATCTGCAGGCTAGGCGCCGTCAGATTGATGTCCACCGTCAAATCGAAGGTCATCGCCTTGAGCAGCTTGGTGGTGAAGCCGCTATCCGGGGCGGTATTGAACGCCTGCTCCATGAAGGCCTCCACGTTCTGGCAGGCGTCGAACATCTTATAGTCATGTTGCTCCTTCAAGACGTTCAGGTCGAAGTTGCGCACATACTTGGCCCACGACTTCGAGTTTGATTTCCAATCGGGTCGGCCCGCCCCGCCATAGTGCACGTCGGCCTTGTTCACGCTGGAGGCGAGCCGGTAAACACCCATGAACTTGTTCGGGTTGGTGATGTTGTTCGTGTTGAAACTGATGGCCCCGCCGCTGGCACTCCAGTAATAGCGTTGGAACAAATTGTCCACCTGGCTGTATTCGTCGGTCTCGATCAGGGCTTGGGCCAATTCCTGCGGTTCCGGCGCCGGATCATTGGTCATCAGCGCCAACTGGGCCGCCGCGCTCATGAGCTTCTTGATCGCGTCGGACTCCGGTTTGAACACTTGCTTGATGTAGGTATCGATTTTCCCTCCCGCCGCCGAGTTGGTCGGCCGGCAACTCCAGGAGTAGTCCGGCGGTGGCGGCGGGATCACGGTGGCCGCTTCCATCGCCAGGATTGTCTGTTTGGCCTTGGCGTAGGCCTTTTCGGCCTTGGGCAGATGCTTGCGCACGTAAGCCGCCCATTGCGCATCCGAAGGACTGCTGGCGGCGGCGGAAGTGAAATGCCAGAGGATGGTCGAGCAGGTGTTGACCTGGTTGGTGCTTTGCACGAAGTAAAGGTCGCTGCCGTCCTGTTCGGCAACCAACAATGAGCCGTGCGCTCCCAACCCGCCGGGCGTGATCAAAGTCAACGTCGCCGCGTCGCTGAATTGGAGTCCGTCAGGCTCCAGCAGCACGCCGCTGGTCAACGGAACCGCGGCCGCGCTCGAATCAATGCTGGCGAACGGGGTCATCGTAATCGTCACCGGGTCCGCCAGGGCGTCACCCGGGAGGTTCAACAGCCAGATCGACCCGTCGGTGTTGGTGACACTCAGGCTGGCCGAAGTGCCATCCGCCGGGAAGAAGACCGACGCCCCGCGCGGCGTATCCGCGGTGAATCCGACGTTGCCCAGGAACTCGACCTCGCCGTCGTCCCGCTCGAACCTGCCGGCCTGGAATCCCGACGCGTCACCGGTATTGGTGGCGTGATAGAAACCGGTATCAGCCGAGGTGAAAAGGAGCTGCCACGAGGTTTGCACGCCCGTCTGGGAATCGACGCCCACGACGGTGGCGCTTTCCGCGCCGGTCCGCGTATAAGTCCAATTGCCGGACCCGTTGGTGGCGCCGGCGCAATCCGTGATTTGATAACTGTCGTTCGTGGCGCTGGCGATCCATTGGTAGGTGCCGTTGGTGGGCCACAATCCGCCCCCGCTGGTGATCGTGAAATTGAGCGTCTGGTCCGCGATCGAGTCCGGCGCGAAGGCTGTCGAATCCACCTGCGCGCGATAGAAACGCTGGACGGTAGGCGGGTTGGTGTCGGTGATGTTGGTCGTTTGATTGGCGATCGCCAGTTTTCCCACTGCCGCCCAATCGTTCAAGTTCGCCGAGGATTCGGCGGCATAGATCATTCCGCGTTGGCCGCTCAAATAGAGTTGAAACGGACTGTTGGTGTCGCTCTGAAAAAACAATTCAGGCACGTTGACCGGCAGGCGCGGTGCCAGGACGAACGTGCCGCTCTGCGAACCGCCGGTCGCGCCAGTCAAAATGTAGTGGCCAGTGGTCGCTGTCTTGAACTCCAGTTGGAGGGATATGCTCGCCCCGGCCTGCGCGTCCGCCAGATTGACTTCCGCAGTGTTGGTGCCGGTCTTGGTGTAATGATAGCTGCCCGTAACCAGGTTGGGCCCGACATGGCCCAAGACGTTGTAATTAGTCCCCACCACGGCGGTGAAGAGCTGGTATCCGCCGTTCGTGGCATAGGGCGG
>JAGWYX010000459.1 GCA_018969165.1 Verrucomicrobiota bacterium | reverse complement strand
ATCGACGGGTGGCTTGGCTTGCTCAAAAGGAGGTGCAGAACTCGCTCGAGACTGTCTGGCAGCAAGCGGATGCCTGGCTGGTGGGACATTATTTGCTCATGCCGGACCACCTGCATTTGTTTTGTGCCCCTCGCGACCTGCGCTTCACCCTGGAGAGCTGGGTTCGATATTGGAAGAGTTGCTTTCGGCGACAGAACCTCCACCAGCCGTGGGAATGGCAGCGAGATTTTTGGGACACCCGTTTGCGCCGCCAGGAAAGCTACACCGAAAAGTGGCGTTATATTCAGGAGAACCCGGTTCGAAAGGGATTGGTCAGGAAACCCGAGGACTGGCTCTTTCAAGGGATGCTGAACGTGTTGCCTTGGTGAGTAGCGGCATGCATTTGCTGGGAGGGCTGGCTTCCACGCCGGCTCTGAATGCGTGGGCGCGGGTGGAACCGCGCCCTCCCGGGACGAACATGACGCGAGACTGAGTTTATGAACCTGAGACTGCTGCACACGCGCGCGGTGACGCGCCGGCAATTCTTCCGCCAAACCGGCCTGAGCCTCGGCGCCCTGGCCTTCGGCAACCTGCTCGCCCGCGACGCTGTCGCCGCGCCGGCCCTGGCCCTGCACACCCGCAACCCGCTCGCCCCAAAACGAGCGGGCCTGCCCGCCCGCGCCAAATCGATCATCTACCTCGATATGTCCGGCGCACCGCCGTCGCTCGACATGTTCGACTGGAAACCCAAGCTGGTCGAACTGAATCTCAAGCCGTGTCCGGAGGAATTGCTGAAAGGGCAGCGGTTCGCGTTCATCAAGGGCGTCCCGAAGTTGCTGGGGTCGCCCTACCAGTTCGCCCAATACGGTCACGACGGCGCCTGGGTAAGCGAGATGCTGCCGCACTTCACGAGCATCGTGGACGACGTGGCGATCGTGAGGTCGATGTGCACGGATCAGTTCAACCATGCCCCGGCCGAGCTGTTCATCTACACCGGCTCACCGCGGTCCGGCGGGGCGTCAATGGGATCGTGGATCACTTACGGGCTGGGCACCGAGAACCAGGATTTGCCAGGATTCGTCGTGCTGCTGTCGGGCGGCACCGACCCGACGGGCGGCAAGAGTCTCTGGGGCAGCGGCTTTTTGCCATCGGTTTACCAGGGCGTGCAGTGCCGTTCGGCGGGTGAACCGATCCTGTTCGCGGATAACCCGGCGGGCATGGACCGCGCCAGCCGGCGCCGCACACTGGATGCCATCGACAAACTGGACGAACTGGAAGCGAAACAATTCGGCGATCCGGAGACCGTGACGCGCCTGGCCCAATACGAGCTGGCCTATCGCATGCAGATTTCGGTGCCCGAGGTGTTCAGCCTCAGCAAGGAACCGAAGGCGATCCAGGAAATGTACGGCGCGCAGCCGGGCGCGGCGAGTTTTGCGAACAACTGCCTGTTGGCGCGGCGGCTCGTCGAGCGCGGCGTCCGCTACGTGCAACTTTACGACTGGGGCTGGGACATCCACGGGACCGGCACGCACGACGATTTGTTGAACCAGTTCCCGAAGAAATGTCGCGACGTGGACCGCGCCTGTGCCGCGCTGATCAAGGACCTCAAGCAGCGCGGGTTGCTGGACCAGACGCTGGTGATCTGGGGCGGCGAGTTCGGGCGCACGCCGATGAACGAGGCGCGCGGTGGTTCGCTGTTCCTCGGACGCGATCATCACCCGCAGTGTTTCACCATGTGGCTGGCGGGGGGCGGCATCCGGCCGGGCATCGTTTATGGCGAGACCGACGAACTCGGATACAGCATCGTGCGCGACCAAGTCTCGGTGCGTGATTTGCAGACGACGATCCTGCGGTTGATGGGCCTGGACGCGCACCGATTCACATTCCCATACCAGGGGCTGGCTCAGCGCCTGATCGGCCCGGCCGGCGACGGCGAGGTGGTCCGGCAGCTTTTGGCCTGAAGACCCGCTCTTGGTGGGTGGGGAAGCAAGGCGCGTCTGGCTCGGAGCGTCCGGGAGCAGGCAAACGCAGGCTGAAGCCTGCGGCTACGAGGGCCACTCGAACACGAGCAAGGAAACCGCTTGACGGGGCAAGCGCAGGCGCAAAGTCAGCGCGCCGTTCCGAAGTTCGATGGATCGCGGCGCTCCCAGGCGCGCCAGTTTTCCCGCCTTTTGCAGGCGCGCATATTGCGCCGGCGTCGGCAGCGCCGGCGAACCCATGCGCCGCCAGGCTTCGAACGAGTCGCTGTGCCGGCGGTCGATGCGGTATTGGACCAGGCGGGCCACACCGTCCCGGGCGGGGAGGTGGTGGGCTGACAACTCGACGACGGCGGCGGGACCCGGCGTGTCGCTGTCGTGATAATTCCAGAGCAGCACGCAGAGCCGATGCCGCTCGAGGCTGGCAAGGGCGTTCACATCGGGCGTCGCGCGCACCCCCTGTTGACCGAGTGCCTCGACCCCGGGATCGACGCTGCTTTCCACCGCCACCCGTTGGCCGCTCATCCGCCCGAGCATCGCAAACAAGTTAAACACGGGCAGGTCCAGGCCGCGGCTTGCCAGGGCGCGGAACCCGGCAAAATAAGGTTGGTTCTCGAACTCGAACGCCCAGGTGAGCGCGCCCTCGAGATTCACAGCGTGGCGGTCCGCCAGCTCGAGGGTGCGCGCCAAGACCTCGGCCGTGTAACTGGCGTAGAGCGGCGTGTTCCGGTAGCCGTACTGCGGAAACAACGTCGCCGGACACGCCGCGCAACCGTCCGGGTCCCATTCCCCGATCACAATCGGGCAATGCCGCAACTCGGGAAAGCTGGCGACGGTCGCGAAACCGCGGTCCACGTCCTGGAGTTCGGCGGCGATGCCCATTCGGACCTGGCCGTCAATGAAGCGCGGATCGCCTTTGGCGTGGAATGAAACGAAATCGAGCGGGGCGCCGATGTGGCCGGTGGCGTAGTTGGTGCCGCGCAGGCAGTGCACGATGAACTCGCGCAAAAACCGCGTTGCGCCCGGCGACTTTGTTCCGGCGATCTCCGGTCCGCCGATCCGTGCCGTGGGCAGGGCGCGCTTCACGCCGTCCGCCGCGTAATCGTAGAGCTTATGATACTCGGCCGGCGTGCCGTGCCAGTAGAAGATGTTGGGCTCGTTCCAGACCTCCCAATACCAGGATTGGACCTCGGCGCGGCCGTGGTTTGCGACGCAGTGGCTGACCCACTGGTAAACCAGCTCCTCCCACCGGGCGTAATCCTTGGGTGGATAGGCCCAACCGGTGGACAAGGGGTTGTGTTGATCGGGCGCCCAATGATGCTGGTAGGGGACCGGGTGAGTGGAAAGCGCCTCGGGCATGAAGCCGATTTCCACGTAGGGCTTGAGTCCGCGCTGGACATACGTTCCGAATATCCGGTCCAGGATCGTCCAATCATACCGCGGGCGCCCATCGGGATCTTCGGAATAGACGCCGGTCGAACCCCATTTCAAGGCGGGCGTGCCGTCGCCGGAGGTCAGGAGGTTGTGCGTGCGCACGTAAGCGGGCCGTGGGCATACCTCCGCCAGCTCGGTGAGCAGCTTGCGGCCGTCGGGCATGTAGGTGTAATTCGGTTCGTCGTAACCGAAGTAGCGCCACACCGGCCGCCACGGGCCGCGCGGGCGCGAGGCGTCCACGCGAAGGGCGACGGCGGAGGGAACGCCTTGGCGTTGCCGGGCCGACGCCCCGGAACTCGGCGCGGCCAGGGTGGGCAGGCCGCACCCGACCCCGACCGCGATCCAGGCGATTCGTAGCCGTCGAAGTAAGCTGGCGCTATTCACCCTCGGCAGCAGCGCGCGCGGACTGACATCCGCTGCCGCCGGGTTCATGGGTGACGCCTGTTGCCATTTCAGGTCCCCGGCCGTTTGGCCGGGGGCTGCCAGTTCTTGTGCCAGTAAAGGGACCAGAGATCTTCCAGTCGGACCGTCTCGACGTGATTATCGGCGAACGACACGTTGATGGTGCCTGGAAGCGGATTCTTGGCGTTCCAATTCTTAAAGGCCGGGGACGGTGGCACGGTATGCCGCGGCACGGCCACACGCGAGAGGCCACCGCCCATGAACGCGTCGCCGTCGAAAAGATCCACCGCCGGACGATCGGTCTCCAGCGGCCAGCAATCCACCCAGATGGCGTCGGCGAAGAACGGGGTGCGCGATGGCTGCACGATGTCAGACTCGCTGGTGAAGCGCATCTTCGGGCTGGAATAGGGATCGTCGGTGTAGAGGTAGCCGTTGAGGGCATAGCTGCCCTGGTAAACGTTGGTGCCGGTGCCAGCCACCAGCCACGCGCGCGTGATCCAGCCCGTGCCCGAATTGTCCTTGCGCAAGTCGGCGGCC
>JAGWYX010000458.1 GCA_018969165.1 Verrucomicrobiota bacterium | reverse complement strand
GAGCTCCAGACCGGGGCGACCGACGTAATTTCAACCAACGGCCCCGGCAACGGTGATTTCACCGGGCCGGCCATCAGCGCCGATGGGCGGTTCGTCGCCTACACCGCGATCAGCCTGGTCACTTCGAACGCCAACGTCTTCCTCTGGGACGCCCAGACGGCCACCAACACCCTCGTCAGCGTCAACCGCACCGGCACGGGTCCAGCCGATGGCGTCTCGGACAGTCCCGCGTTCAGTCCGGACGGCCAGAGCCTTGCGTTCCTGAGCGACGCCAGCGACCTGGTGACGAACCCGGTCGATGGCAATTTCCATCTCTACCTGCGCAACCTGACCACGGGTGTCACGCAACTCATCGACGTGGACCGGACCGGCGGGGCGCAAGGGGACTTGTTCGAGGGCGGCGCGTTCAACGGGGACGGCAGCCTGGTCGCATTCGAGAGTCTCGACGACCAGGTGGTGACCAACGATTTCAACGAGGCATTCGACGTGTTCGTGCGCAACGTCACCAACGGGGTGACGACCCTGGTGTCCGCGCGCGACCCTGGCCTACCGGTGTTGACCGCCAATGGGAGCAGCGTGATGGCCCCGAACGCGGTGAGCGCCGACGGCCGGTTCGCGGTGTTCGTCAGTGACGCCACCAACCTGGTGGCCGGCGACACCAACGGCGTGCAGGACGTGTTTGTGTATGACCTGCTGGCGGGAACCAATCTCCTGGTAAGCGTGAACACCAACGGCATGTCGGGCGATGGGGTGTCGAGTTCGCCGGTGATCAGTCCCGACGGCCGGTTCGTGGCGTTCGTGAGCCTGGCGACCGACCTTGCGCCCAATGACACGAACAACCTGCCGGATGTGTATCTGCGCGATTTGCAGGCGGGCACTACAACGCTGATCAGCGTGAACCTGTCAGGGGTGGCCGCCGGGGTGAGCGCCACGGCGTCGCCGTTCTATGCGTGCGCCGTCAGCCCCGACGGTCGGTTCGTCGCCTTTACCAGCGGCGCCTCTGGCATCGTCAGCAATACCTTTCCCTTGACCTACAACATTTTCGTGCGGGATGTAGCGACTGGAATCACCGTTCGGGTTCCCCCCCTCAACCCATCCGCACTCTCGTTCCCGGGCCAAGTGTTGTCGCCGCTCAGCCTGTCGGGCTCGTTGTTCTTCTCTAATCCGGGCGATCCGCTAAGGTTCGCCTACTTCGATTACCCAACTGGCCTGTCTCGAGTGGTCGGCACGAACAGCTTGCCGCCAGCGGTCAGCGCGAACGGCCGGTTCCTGGCGTATCAGGTCCTGAGCTTAACGACCAACCAGGTTTACGTGTACGACACGGCGACCGGTTCCAACACGCTGGTGACTTCCACCAGCAACCTGGGATTCACCAGTCCGACCTTCATCCACCGTGTTTCCGTCAGCGACGACGGCCGTTACGTGGCGTTTGTTTGCGATGCCGGCAACCTCGTGGCGAACGACACCAACCAGGCGCCCGACGTCTTTGTCGCCGACGCCCACAACCCGGATCAACTCACCCTCGTGAGCGTCAACCAGGCGGGCAGCGGCGCCGGTAATGCCGGCTCGGATTCGCCGGTGATGAGCCGCGACGGGCGCTTCGTCACGTTCCGGAGTTTCGCGACCGACCTGGTGGCCGAGCCGACCGACGGTCAACCAAACGTCTATCTGCGCGACCTGGGGACCGGCACGACGGTATTGCTGAGCGGCAACCGCGCCGGCACCGCCTCCGGCAATGGCCGGTCTTCGCTGCCGGTGATGAGCGCCGACGGTGCCACGGTGTTTTTCAGCAGCGACGCCCCGGACCTTGTCGCCGGGGATTTTAACGATTTCCAGGACCTGTTCTTCTGGAACAATCCGGCGACGGCGGGACGCGCGTTTCCTTCGATCGCCGGAGGGACACCGACGATTACCTGGACCACCGTACCCGGCCTCGTCTATCGCGTCGAATACAAGAACGATTTGGGCGACACCAACGGTTGGACGGCGCTGAGTGGTGACGTGACGGCCAGCGGCTCGACGGCGTCCAAGAACGATCCCGGGACGCTTGGCGCGGCCCAGCGCCTGTATCGGGTCCGGCTGGTGCCGTGACTTGGGATGGGTTGCGATCAAGAGCGGGACGACGCAAGGGCCTCCCGTCTTCCGCTGGCTGCGGAGGTGCAGGTGCCCGAAGGGTAAATGAGGAGACTCTCCCGGAACCGACGTGCGGTAGGGCCGCGGCCTCCGGCCGCGCCGTGCGGCGCGACGGGACGGCGCGGCCCTACCAGGTGCGTCGTCCCAATGCGTGCGCAAATGTGAAAGCAGGCTTTCCCTGAACCACCCCACGGTAGAACCGAGGGGGCGCAGGCTGAAGCCGGCGGCTACGGGCGCGCGGCGGCGCGGCAGCGCCGCCCGACCACGTGCGAACCGCGTCGCAGCGTACGTCGGTCCGTTTGAGTGATCCTGGCTCGTTAACGAGCAAGGCCGCGCCTACCACCGCACCTGCTCGAGGTAACGCATACTGACGGGTATCTGCTCCTCCGAACTGGGAGACTCATCCTCGATGAAATACCATTTGACGCCGACCCGCTTGGCGGCGCTCAGGATTGCCGGCACGTCGAGCTGCCCAGTGCCCAGCGCCACGTCGTTGCGCACGTCCGAGCTGCCATTGATTTCTCCGATCGGCGTGCCTTTGCGCATATCTTTCAGGTGCATCAACTCCCACCGCCGCCCGTATTGCTCGAGCAGTTTCACCGGGTCCTGGCCCGGGTGAACGATCCAGAACACGTCCATCTCGTAGTGGACGCAGATCGGATTGGTCTCGGTCATGAGCAGATCGAGCAACGTGCCGCCGCCGTAGGGCTGGAACTCGTAGCCGTGGACATGATAGAAGAAGCGCAAGCCGTGTTTGGCCAGTGCTTCACCGGCGCGGTTGAACACGGCGATCGCCTCCCGACAGGTCTTTTCATCGAATGGCTCCTGGTGTGGAATCCAGGCACAGCCCGCATACTTGAGCCCGAGGGCCTTGGCGTCCCGAATCACGTCGTCGAGATGGTCGCGGTAGCTTTCGTAGGGAAAATGTCCGCTGATCGCCTTGAGGCCCTCGGCCTTGAGCGCGGTCCGGAACTGCGCGGGGGTCTGGTTGTAGGTGCCGGCCAACTCGACATACTTGAATCCGAATGCGCGCACCTTGTCGAGGCTGCCAGGGACGTCGTGGGTGAACTGCTCGCGCAGACTGTAGAGTTGCAGGCCGATCGGGCCCTTGAAACTCGGGCCGATGCCGGCCGCCGCCCGGGCACTGGCCGGTGCGGACAGGTAAGCCAGAGCCGAGACCAAGGCGGCCCCGGCGAGAATTCGCGAGGTTGATTTCATGCCCTGCATTTTACCAGCCAGTCAGGCAAAGGGAAGCCGGATTCGTCGTCGCGCCAATCGGGCGAGCCCGGGGGTCAAACGCGGGCATTGAGTTTCGGCCAAGCGCCGCTATGCTGCGGGTTGTGCGTCGGCTCGACATCATCCTGGGGCTGCTGCTCTGTGCCGGTTGCGTCTGGACCGTGGGAGCGGCGGAAGCCCGGATCATCAAAGTGCTGCCGCATTATTTGGACCAGCAGGGGCGGCGGGCGCTCTCGCCGAGTTTGTACGAGCGCGATGCCTACCAGGCGCAACTGCGCCGCCATCCACAGATGCAATCGACGATGCGCTTTGACGTGCAGTGGAAGGCGCGCGGTTCTTTTCAGGAACCGCTCAGGCTGCGCCTGGAACTGCGCACCAGCCGCGGCGACCTGGCCAAGCCTTATCAGCAGGAGGAAACCGTCCGCCCCGGGCGCTGGTTCAGCCGCTGGTCGGCGCTGACGTTGAAACCGGCGCTCTACCGACAGATTGGCGAAGTGCTGGCGTGGCGAGTGACGCTCTGGGAGGGCAACCGGCAATTGGCCGAACAGAAATCGTTCCTTTGGTGAACGGGTTTGACGAAGGGCGGTGATTGGCGCAAGCTTGGCGCTGATGCGAGCCGCGGTTCACCTCGTCCTGGCCTTGTGCCTGGGAGGGGAACTGGGACAGGGGCAAACCACCCGCACCCCCGCGCGTTTCCTGACGTTGCGGGACTGCATTGACCTGGCGCTCAAACAAAACCTCGATGTGCAAATCGAGCGTTACGCGCCGGAGATCGCCCGGTTCACGCTCGAGGGATCCTACGGCGCCTACGATCCCGTGTTCACTTTCGACGCCACGCGGGATTTTCTCACCACCCCTTCCGGCGTCGATCCCAAGAAGCCTGGCCCGGATTACCTCAATGCACTGACGACCGACTCGGCGGGTCCCGACCTCCGGGGATTGCTGCCGACGGGCCTGCAATAT
>JAGWYX010000457.1 GCA_018969165.1 Verrucomicrobiota bacterium | reverse complement strand
TGCCCTCGATGCAAAACGTCCCCGCTCGCGGCGCCACCCACCGCCGGATCGCGGCGTGTTCCCCATCGTCGCCCGGATGCCCGCCCTTGGCGGTGAGCCTCACCCAGCCCAACTTGGCATCCGGCAACCGCTCGCCCCCTTGCCAGGCCTCGCCCGTGAAATACGGCAGCCGCTCGAAATGCCCCACCCGCCGGCTGCGGGCGTCGAATTCACCGTACCCGTATTGCCAGGCCGGCGGGGCCGGCCCCGCGCACGCGTTGGTTTCCCGGCGCACGAAGCGCAGCGCCAATGCCAGCTCCGCCGGCGACGGTGTCCGTTGGTAGGCCAATTCGTAGAGAAACCGCACCCGCCCCGCGTCCGTGCGCTGCGTTTTGAACCCCGGCCGGGCCAACCAGGAACGCGCCTGCCGGTTCACGAACGGACTGTTCATCAGGAACAGGGCCTGCTGCGGCACCGTCGTGTCGTACCGCTGCGGACTGCTCGAGTCCGGGCTCGCAAAATCAAAGGCCCGCAGCAACCCCGGCAGGTTTTGCCGGTCAATAAATCCATAAACCGTCCGCCGCGGTACCGACGGCGCCGCGATCACCTCGACCGGTTGCCCGCCCGCCTGCAAATCCAGCCGCCCGACGATCGCCAGCATCGAGTCCCGCATTGCCTCGAAATCCAATCGGCGCCGGTTCATCTTCCAAAGCCAACGGTTGCCGGGATCGCTCTGCGCGTAAGCCACGTTGTCGTCGCTGCTCTGCTGATAGACGCTGGACAGCATGATCAACCGGTGCAACTGCTTGATCGACCAACCCTCCGACATGAACCACCCCGCCAGGTAATCCAGCAGCGCCGGGTGCGTCGGCGGATCGGATCGCATCCCGAAATCGCTCGGCGTCCGGACCAGGCCCGCCCCGAAATGGTGCAGCCAAACGCGATTCACCAGCACCCGCGCCGTCAACGGATTGCTCGGACTGGCGATCGCCTCCGCCAACTCCAACCGCCCGCTCCCGTGCTGAAACGGCTTGCGCTCCGGCCCCGCGATCAACTCCAGAAACTCCCGCGGCACCGCCGGCCCCGGATTCGCCGGGTTGCCGCGGAGGAAGACGTGTGGCTCCACCGGTTTGTCCCGGTCCAACAAGGCCATCGCCCGCGCGGGCGCTCCCGGGTCTGTCGCGTTCAACTGGTCGATCCGCCGCCGCAACGCCCGCAGCTTCTGAATCGACGGCACATCAAACAACCGGTGCAGTTCGTCCCCCGGCAGGTTCGGCGGGGCGCCCTCCGCGTAGAGCACCTGCCGCAGCGCTTCCTGCTCCGCGTCCACCAGCGCCGTCGGCGGCGGCTCCGGACCGTGCTTGGCCGCCTGGTCGGCCTCCCGGTAATCCGCGAGCATGTCCTGCCAGAGCCGGTCTGCTTCGACAAACAGCTCGCCATAGCGCCGGGCCACCTCGGCCAACGACACCGGCGCGCGGCCGGCAAACTCGAGTCCCACCAGCGCGTTGAGGCGGTGCCCCGGCTCGGGTCCCGTCAGCAGCCGCTGCTCCAGCGGCCCCGCGGCGCGGGCGAACTGGTCCTTCGGCAATTCGGCAAACGCAAACCACGGTCCGAACACCGGGTCGGCCTTGGCTCGGCGCGCCTCCAGGTAGGCCGCCCACCGCTCCACCACTCCGTAATCCAGCTTCCGTTCCTTGGCCAACGCCTCGCGTTTGCCCGCCTCCTTCAACGCCTGCACGTCGTGCGCCGCCAGCAGATAATCCCCCGTCTCCCGCCGCAGCTTCTCCCGGTACTCGGCTTCCTTGCCCTCTCGAAATTCCTTGAGTTCCGCTTCCCGCTTCCCCAGCTCGACTTCGTAAGCCGCCACCGCCTTGGGATCGCCGCGCGTCCCCAGCAAGGGCTCTTCCTCCGGCTCGTAACTGCTCGCGAACACCCCGTAGAGCGAATAGTAGTCCCGGGTCGGGATCGGATCGTATTTGTGATCGTGGCAACGGGCGCAGCCGACCGTTAACCCCATCAACCCGCGGCAAACCACGTCGATCCGATCGTCGATGATGTCCGCCGGGTTGTTCAGAAACCGCCGGCCCAGCGTCAGAAACCCGAGCGCCGCCAGCGGCCGCTTGTCCTTCCCCAGGTCGAGCTGGTCGGCGGCGAGCTGCTCGACAATAAACCGGTTGTAGGGCAAATCCTCGTTCAACGCGCGGATCACGTAATCGCGGTAGGTGTAGGCGTAGGCATACCGCCGTTCCTCCTCGAAGACATAACCCTTGGTGTCCGCATACCGCGCCACGTCCAGCCAATACCGCCCCCACCGCTCGCCATACCGCGGCGACGCCAGCAGGCGGTCCACCACCCGCGCGAACGCGTCGGCCGACCGGTCCGCCTCGAACGCCGACACCTCCGCCGGCGTCGGCGGCAACCCGATCAGGTCGAAGGTCGCCCGACGGATCAGGGCCCGCTTGTCCGCCCGCCGCGACGGCACCATGTGCATCGACTCCAGTTTCGCCAGGACGAAGGCATCGACCGGTGTTTGCACCCAGCGCCGGTTCTTGACCCGCGGCACCGCAGGCATGTGAAGCGGCTGAAACGCCCAATGCGTGCGCACCTGCTCGGGATCCGACAACGGCGGGCCGGCCACCGCCGGCTGGGACGTGCGCGGATCCGGCGCCCCCATCCGCACCCAGGCCACCAGGGCGGCGACCTCCTCCGGCTTGAGGCGCTTGCCCTTCGGCGGCATCTGCAAGTCCGGGTTCGTGTAGCGCACGGCCTCGATCAACAGGCTGTGCTCCGGGTCGCCCGCCACAAGCACCGGCCCGTCATCCCCGCCCTGGCGCAGCCCCTCCCGCGTGTCCAGGCGCAGCCCGCCCTTGACCTTCTTCGCCTGCGCGCTGTGGCAACGGTAGCACTGGTCCACCAGCAACGGACGGATACGTTGCTCGAAAAACTCGGCCCCGGCCGCCGTCGGTCCCGCCGGTTCCGCCGCCCAAGCATCGCTCATGGCCAGGATCAAAAATCCTGCCATAACGAGAAACCAGGGCGGACGACGGCGGATCGGGCTCACGCGTGTTGGATAAGGACGCGGAGAATATGGCGTCGATTCAACGAAAAACCAAGTCGATTTCGCGCGTAACTCGAGCCCGGCGCGTCTCCTTGGCAGAGCTGCGGCCCCCCGGGAACGGCGTGCCGGGACGACGCCGCCCTACCAGGTACATGGGCCGTGAGCAGGTCCGAATGGAACCACGGCCTTTCCAGGAACCGGACCGCGGGTTGTCTTCAACCCGCAGCGGCCCGGCACGCGCTGCGGCTTGGGACCAGCCGCGGTCCGATCGCGTGCGGGTTCACGGTCTCGACGCATGCCCCACCACCAAGGGAGGCTCCCCGTGAAACAGGTAGCAGCGGACGTAAGTCCGCTCCATCTGATCGCCAGAGAATTGGAGCCGACTCACGTCGGCTGCTACGGGGCGGGGAAGGACGCCTCCTCTCCCCGGCCCTCGCCTCCGCCGTCAGCGGAGGAGAGGGGACAGGGCGGGAGAGGAGGCGCCTCGGTTCAGGAGCCGATTGCATGCGCCATCGCGAATCGAGGCTTTGCTTGAACCGCCAGCACGCCCGCCAGGTTTTGGAGTGCGCCAGTACTCAGGCGCTTTGCGGTGGAGTCGGGTGCCTGGCAAAGCGGCGGGGGACGCAGGCTGAAGCCTGCGGCTACGGGCGCCGGGCGGCGCGGGCTTGCCTGGGCGTTACGCGAACAGCGTCGCCGGATTCTCCTGGCAGGAAAGCTGCCGGCCGCGCTCGAAGATCTTCTGCGGGGCGCCGCCGGCCCACCGACGCAAGCGGTAAAGCGTGGCGAATCCAAAATCCGGCGCGGCTTCGCCTTGGCCGCCCACCAGCTCGCTCCCGCGCCGCACGTTGTCCTGCATCCAGGCCGGCTGCAGAATGTGAAACGGATTGCGCCGCACCTCGCCCACGTGAAACGACGTCGCCGTCACCAGGTCGGTCACATCCGCCGCGCTCGACTCGACCATCAGGTTCGGATCCGCCATCGCCCCCCAATACTCGGTCTCGACCAGGAAACAGGTGAACCCGGTCCCGAGGCTCTTGAGGGCGTCCATGACCAGGAAGTGGGTGCCGATATGTGTGGTATTCCAGTCGTGCTCGTGCGGGAAAAAAATCACCCGCGGTTGCTGCTCGGACAAAACGGCTGCGATGATGGCCACGGACTCTTTCCAAACGGCGGGTTCCTGCAGGCGCGTCTTGGGGTGGACCTTCTCCAGGCCGTTGGGCCGCGTCTGGATCAAGCCATAGCCGATGAACCGGCAGGCGCTTTGCAGCTCCCGCCAGCGCTCGAGCTGACGCGGCTTGAGGCTGCCTTGGCTGACGGCGAC
>JAGWYX010000456.1 GCA_018969165.1 Verrucomicrobiota bacterium | reverse complement strand
CGCAAATATCTATGATTATCGCTTTCTGGACAAGCTGGGGCGGCCGCTGGCCTACGTTGAGACGAAGAATCACGCGTGGCTTTCGCGAGCGGATGCTGGCAATCTTAGAGCAACCATGCGAAACAAACCGTTAATCAAGCCCATGGCGAGGTCGGTTTCGAGGGGGCGATTTCGGCTGCTGCCGGTTCTCATTATAGGCATTGTGTTACTGGCACCGCTTCCATTCTTCCTCTTCTCACGGAAATCAGCCAACCGTTAACCAACCGCAATAAACCATCCCATGAAAAGAAACCCACTCGTAAAGCACTGCCTCTCCATCGGACAGCCGCTGATCCTGGTGTCAATCCCATTCCCAACCTGTCTCAACGCTGAAAGCTACCCAGGATGCGGTCACACGGGCCAAGACGGTTCCGATCCGTTCATCGTGTGCTACACTACGTCCTGTGAGACCGTTAACTCCGCCGTAGCGCCGCGGTTTTGTGTCTACTCGATCACGAGTTACGCTTATTGCTGGGATACCGACCAGTACGGAAATACGTGCACCACACCGACCGATGAAACTATTTGGCCGGGAAACGGATGCACATTGAATTCGCAACTACAGCAGGTGTGCAATTGGAACGGGAGTGGACCCTATGATAACCCTAATGGTGCCGTGCCGTATCCCTGCGGCGAAGGGTACGATGCTGAACTTTGCCCGGGTTAAAAGCCCGTGTGGGTTCCGGTGTCTCACCCAGTTTGCGGACCATTTCTCTGGGAGGAAGGCGAAGTCATCTCACGGGGGTCTCAAGCCAATGCTTTGCTCCGCGTGCATGTGGTTAGCACACCGGGAAGCGACACAAGCACAGGTCAAACACCACTGGGCATTTGGTGAAGATGGCTGACTTTGCCGCATTTTGATGACTTGAGATGATATTGGAACGTATCTTTCTCCGGACCGCGGCTTTTGTGCTTGCCGGAACTGGGCTGGCGAAGTTGGTCAGCGCAGTGGGAAGGGATCGCATCTTGGGAATGCGCGACCCACTGTTCTGGTTTTGCGATACCCGTGAGTTGATGGTCCTGGCAGGGATGCTGGAGGTGTTCGTGGCCGTCACCTTATTTCTGGAAATGTCTCGGTTGGTCAAGGCATGGCTTGTAGCTTGGCTTTCCGCAGTGTTGCTGGCTTATCGTGTGGGTCTTTGGTCGATTGGCTACAAAGGCGCGTGCAGGTGTTTGGGAAGCTTGGCAGGAGCGATCGGTTTGACCGGAGACCAAGCGTCGACGATCATGGGTTGGGTTTTGGCGTACTTGGCCATTGGAAGCAGCGCCTGCCTATTGCGGATGACGTTGTCTGGCGGTTCAACCGGGAGGCTCTTGTTTGGTCGGCTTGGCCTTCGGTGCGAACGTTGACGGCCAAAGTCCTAGTCCAATGGGGAATCAATCGCAGTCTTCTCAGGTCGGAGAGGCAAGCGACCACTGGAAGGGTGGGTGCGCGAGAGTGTGGAATCACTCTGGCTTAAGGACGCACACGGTTGAGCAGAGCAGGGCACCGCAGCGACCCGTTGTGTCACGAAGAAAAGCGGAGTCCGAAGTGCATGTCGGACCGTGCGCTTTCTTTGTCCCGCACCGTGCGAGGAGAGGCAGGGAGAGTGTTTGAAATGACGGCATGGCGACTGTATGGAGCAAGGGCTTTCGTCGATGGCCGTCGTGAGATCTGCCTTGCACCCGCATCCGGCAAGCCCAAAGATAGAGCATTAGCGGAGCGAGTAGCGGGAGGATTGCCCGTGTGACGTTGCGGGGAAGATTTTGGTGCGTGGTGGGAGTAGCTAAGGGGCTCATGGCGTTGGTTGCCCTAGTCTCCTTGTCGGCTAGCTTTGATGTAGCCCAGTTTCGGCAAGTTTATGCCAATTGGCCACCGGGCGGGAGGGTGACGTTCTCAAGCCGCTTCTCGACGTGGGACAGCGCCCATTATCTGAGCCTGAGCCAATTCGGTTACCAACGAGGATCAGCGTCCTGCGCCCTTTATCCGCTTTGGCCGGGCGCGATTCACGTGGCCAGCGCAGCGGCAGGTGGCCGACCCGTGTTGGCCGGTCTGGTGCTGGCAAATGTGCTCTCGGTGATCGGTCTCTGGTTGTTTTACCGTTTGGTGGAGCGGCGCTGGGGCGCAACGGTCAGCCGCGACGCGTTGATCCTGATGCTGGCCTTTCCGGGGGCGCTTTTTTTCTCTTTCCCCTATTCTGAATCGCTTTACTTGGTGATTCTAATGTTGTTTTTCTGGGGATTGGAGTCGGAACGTTGGGCATGGACTGCCGTCGGCGGGGCACTGCTGCCGTTGGCCCGCCCGCTGGGGGTTTTGGTGGTGCTGGCTCTAGGGTGGTATTGGCTGGAGCGCCCAAGGCGGCTCCGTACGCGGCACGCGAAGGCGGTCTTGGTCTCTGACGGAGCGGCTCAAGGTTTGACGGGGTTCGACGGCCTAAAATCGGGTCGGTTGCGCTGTTTGGGGCGTTGGCTGCTGCTGCTCTGTCCATTGGCGGGTTATGGAGTTTACTTTGGGTTGATGACTGCCTGGACGGGGAATCCGATCGAGGGTTTCATAGCGCAAAGGGGCTATCCAAATTCCCCGTCGATCCGGAATATGTTCGACCTGCCCCGCTTTGCGGATGCGCTGCTCAACGTGGACAGTCTGGGTGGGATGATGGGCGGGGCTTTGGACCGAGTGTTCTTTTTGCTGTTTGTGGCTCTGCTGCCGCTGATCTGGCGATTGGATCGGGTGTGGTTCTTTTACACGCTACCGGCTGGGTTGGTGCCGGCGTTGACCAGTTGGTTCATGTCGTATCGACGGTACTTCATGGTTCTATTTCCGGCGTTCATTGTGCTGGCGCAGTTGCTTGGCAAGACCAAGAGCCGGTGGTTGTTCTGGTATTACGTGGCCCTGTTGGCGGCGGTGCAGGCCTGGGCCGTATCGCAGTTCATCAATTTCAAATGGGCCGGATGAACAGACACCACCCCAAAACACTCAAAGCGGTATGAGGTCGCAACCTGCCAGGCAAGGGCGAGCGTTTACGTTCCTGGAATTGTTGGTGGTAATCGCGGTGATCGGCATCCTGGCGGCGCTGCTGTTGCCGGCCCTGGCCGGGGCCAAGGTGCAGGCGCAAGCGACCCAATGCCTGAACAACAATCGGCAACTGATGATGGCGTGGACACTGTACGCCGGGGATAACCGGGAGCAGTTGGTGATGAACCTGGACAGCATCGATAACCTCGGTGTGCCGGTCGATTGGGTGGCCGGGACCATGGCGCGCCAAACGGATGCCACCAACGCCGCCCTGCTGGTCGATCCGACCAAATCGCTGCTCGCGCCTTATGCAAAGGTCGCGGCCATCTACAAATGTCCGGGCGACCACAGCCGGAACGTGCGGAGCGTCTCGATGAATTGCCGCATGAACCCGGTCCGCCCCCTGGGCCCGCCGAGTTGGGTGGGCGGCTACGGCACCAACTACGCCACCTTTTACAAGCTGACGGACATCCAAGCTCCGGCGAATATCCTGGTGACTGTGGACGAGCGGTGGGACTCGATCAACGACGCCTACTTCGCCATCGACATGAGTAATACCGGCACACCCGAGGGCAACGGGCCTCCGCGGCCGTATTACATCATCGATTACCCGGCCAGTTACCATAGTGGCGGCGGAAACGTGTCGTTTGCGGACGGGCACGTGGAAATCCACCGGTGGGTGGAGCCGACAACCAATCCGCGGCTGGGCACGGCGCAGGCGCGGACGTACACGTCGGCGTCCGACCGAGACGTGGCGTGGCTGGAGGGGCACTCGACGTATCGGAAGCGGTGAGACGTGGATTCGTGAGTTTTGTTTTGGAGGAACCGGCCCTCCCCCTGGCCTTCTCCCGGCGGGAGAGGGAACAATCGGCCAGCGTCCTTGCACGGGCAAGGGTTTGTCCGGCGATCGCCGTCGGGCATGGTGCGGGGTCAGCGGATGAGAACGAACCCGGAGGCGGAGGTCGATTCTCCCTCTCCCATCCGATGGGAGAGGCGGGGTGAGGGCTTGTACAAATTGAGAGTTCAAGCTACGGGGCGGCGGGGCTGGTGGTGCCGCCCTCAGGCGGTGAAGGGGGTGTGCGGGGCCGGCGGCAAACGAGACCGCCTAAAGGCGGGACACCGAACGGCTCGGAGCGGCGCGGGCTACAGTCCGCGGCTACAGTCCGCGGTTATGGTTGGCGGCGACACGCTTTAGTGAGCGACCATGCAATTCAGCCTGAATTCATCCTGGCGGCGGCTCTTCGGCCGTTACGCGCGGTTCTGCGTCGTCGGGGGCA
This sequence comes from Verrucomicrobiota bacterium, assembly GCA_018969165.1. GTDB lineage: Bacteria > Verrucomicrobiota > Verrucomicrobiia > Limisphaerales > JAGWYX01 > JAGWYX01. The sequence continues at coordinate 52 of JAGWYX010000456.1, read as the reverse complement.
GCGGGGTGACGGTGGATATGGCGCTGATCTGGTTGTTGGCCGATCCGCGGCT
>JAGWYX010000455.1 GCA_018969165.1 Verrucomicrobiota bacterium | reverse complement strand
AAAAGGCCAGCCAGACCTACCTCAAAGGGATCCTGGAGTACACCGACGACGAGGTGGTCAGCAGCGATTTCATCCATTGCCCGGCGTCGTCGATTTTCGACAAAGGGGCCGGCATCGAGTTGAACCAGCGGTTCTTCAAGCTGGTGAGTTGGTATGACAACGAGTGGGGTTACAGCCGGCGCGTCGGGGATCTGCTCAAGCACATGATCCAAAAAGGCCTTTAGAGCCCTTGAGTCCGGAAACCGGCGGTTGTCAGGTCAGGTTTTGGCGTCGGCGCCCTTGCGCTCGTCCTGCACGTTAAGGACCCTCGCGATGACCAGACTGCTGCTGCTCGGGATCGGCCGATGGGGCACCAATCACCTCCGCGTACTGCATTCCCTGCCGGTGGAGTTGTGCGTGGCCGAGACCGACCCCAGACGGTTGGACACCGCCCGCAAACTCGGCCTCCCCGAGGCGCGGCTTTCGACTGACTACCGCCCACTGGCCGACGCGGCGGACGGGGCGGTGATCGTAACGCCGGCCCCATCCCACTTCGAGCTGTGTCGGGAGTTCCTGGAGAGCGGCAAGGACGTGTTCGTGGAGAAGCCGATCACGCTGATTTCCGCCGAAGCCAAACGCCTGGCGGAACTGGCCGAGGCCAGGCAGCGCATCCTCCAGGTCGGTCACATTTTCCGGTTCGACACCGCCTCGGAATGGTTGCGGAGCGCACTCCGCGCCGGTGCCTTCGGCCGGGTCCAAATGTTGCGGAGCAATTTCAGCGGGTTCAAACGGCCGCGCAACGACAGCGGGGTGGGCTTTGCCGACGCCATCCACTTTGTGGACCTGTTCAATTACTTCCTGGACCACACGCCGGCGCGCGTTACCGCGGTGATGAAGGACTTTCTGGGACGAGGCCTCGAGGACGCATCGCTGCTGTCGCTGGAATACCAGACCCCGCAGGGGCCGGCCTGGGGGCTGGTCGAGACCAATTATTTCCTGCCAGGCAAGTTCCGCGAGGTCACCATCACCGGTACCGACCTCAGCGCGGTCTGCGATTTCAACGTGGCGCAGTACAAGATCAAGACGTTCGCCAACCGGCACGTGAAAACCGGCGCCGAATACAAGGCCGAGGAGGGGGCGCTGCGTCAGATCGAGTGCGCCCCGGAGGAGCCGTTGCTGGCAGAGCTGCGCGCCTTCGTGGACTCCATCCGCACCCGACAGCCGCCGCGCGCGGATGGCTGGGCGGGGTACGACGCGGTGCGGATCCTCGAAGCCGCGATGGAATCCGCCAAGACCGGACGAACGGTGGAATTGGGAGGGGGGTGATCCGCGAATTTCGCGGATATCTCCTCCGCATTGATTCCTTCGCGTCCTTGGCGGATACTGCGCGGCATGCAGAGAATCCCACTGTCAAAGTGTTTCGTGGACGCCGAGGTGGAGGCGGCCGCCCTGCGCGCCCTGCGTTCCGGCCAATACATCCTCAGCCAGGAATGCCAGGCCTTCGAGGCCGAGCTGGCCGCTTACACTGGCACGCGGCACGCCATTCTCGGGTCGTCGTGGACGATGATTGTCTACGCACTGCACCGGGCGCAGGGGCTCAAACCCGGCGACGAAGTCATCGTGCCCTCGCACACCGCGTTTCCGACGATGGAGCCATTGATTCACTGCGGGGCCCGGCCGGTGTTCATCGACATCGACGACACCTATTGCCTGGACGTTGACCAACTGGAGTCGCGGATCACCGCACGGACGGTGGGCATCCTCCCGGTGCACCTCTACGGGCACCCGGCCGATCTCGACCGTGTGCTGGGCGTCGCCGCCAAGCATCACCTCTGGGTGCTGGAGGACTGCGCGCAGGCCCAAGGCGCAAAGTACAAAGGCAAAACGGTCGGGTCGCTGGGGCACTTTGGCGCCTTTTCCTTCTTCCCGTCAAAGAACCTGACGGTGCTGGGTGACGGCGGCTGCCTGGTCACGAACGATGACGCCATCGCCGAGCAAGTCCGCATGCTGCGCAACCACGGGCGCAAGGACAAATATCACCACGAACTGCCCGGGTTCAACATCCGCTTCAACGAGGTCCAGGGCGCGATCGGCCGGGTGATGCTCAAGCACCTGGACCGGTTCAACGAGCATCGGCGCGCCATCGCCGCGCGCTACCGCCAGCGGCTCGACGGGATCATCGGTGTGCCGCCGGAGCGGCCGTGGGCCAGGGCGGTCTATCACATGTTTGTCGTGAGAAGTCCGCAGCGCGACGCACTGCAAAAGTTTTTGAAAGAGCGCGGCATCGACACCGGCATTCATTACCCGGTGCCCAACCATCAGCAGCCGGCCGTTACCGCGAAGTTCAGCCCGATTCCGCCCCTGCCGAGAACGGAGGCGGCGGTAAAGGAAATCCTGTCGCTGCCGATCCACGGGGAGATGGCGATGAGCGACGTGGACCGGGTATGCGACGCGGTCGCCGAATTTTGCGGGAGGTAAACGGGCTTTGATTCGCTCCCGGTTGATGGCAAGATCGGCAGTTGTGCCATGACCACGCCGAGCGCCAACGTCACCCTGCCCGAGGGCGTGAGCCTGCGGCGAGTCGCTCAGGTGCTGCGGGACGCGTGGGAGGTCGGTTCGCATCAGTGGACGGACACGCCGCTGCAGCTCCGTGAAGGCCGCCGGCCGGCGCCGCCGGCACCCGTGCCGGAGGACGCGATGGAATTATTCCGGCTGCTGGCCGAGCGGCGCGTGGGCTACCTGCTTGTGGGCGGCCTGGCGATGCTGACCTACGTGCAGGGTCGCAATACGAAGGACATTAATCTGCTGCTGTCCCTGGCTGCCTTGGAAAAAATGCCGGAGCTCGAAATCCGCGATCGGCAGGACTTCTTCATGCGCGCGCAATTTCGCAGCGTGCGGGTGGACTTGCTGCTGACGACCCATCCGTTGTTCAAAACGGTCGAGGAACGCTTTGCCACGAAACACCGCTTTGCCGAGTTGGAGGTGCCCGCCACGACGGTCGAGGGTCTGATCGTGCTGAAACTGTTCGCCTTGCCGTCGTTGTATCGGCAACTCGATTGGGATCGTGTCTATGTTTACGAGAGCGACATCAAAATCCTGCTGGCGCAATTCAAACCCAGGGTCCAACCGCTCTTCGAGCTGCTCGAACCACACATCCTGGCGAGCGACTTGAAGGAGTTGCGGGAGATTGTTGTTGAAGCACAACAGCGGATCGCGCGAGCGGAACACGATGCCGGCGAGTGAAGCCCCAATGCTGGATGCGCTGACGTTAAGCCTCGTCATCCCGTGTTACAACGAGGAGGGCAGCCTCCGCCCGTTGGTCGCGGCCATCCGCGAGGCCGTCGAGCCCCTGAACCTGCCGTACGAAGTTGTCATCACGGACGATTGCAGCACGGACCGGTCCTGGGAGATTCTGAAGGAGCTGGCAGCGGGCGATCCGCGGATTCGGGTCCAGCGATTTGCGTTCAACTGCGGCGAGTCGGCGGCGAGCTGGGCCGGGCTGAAGGCGGCCCGAGGCCGATACCTGGCGACGCTTGATGCCGACTTGCAGAACGACCCTCGGGATTTGCCGAAGTTCCTGGCCGCGCTCGAGCGGTTTGACTGCGTCTGCGGCACGCGGGTCGAGTCGCGCGGCGCCGGCGACTCGTGGGTTCGGATCGCCTCGTCGCGCATCGCCAATTGGGTCCGAAATCGGTTGTCAGGCGAGCAGATCAGCGACGCCGGTTGCACGTATCGGGCCTTCAGGCGCGAGTGCATGGGCGAGCTGAAGTTTTTCAAGGGGATGCACCGGTTCCTGCCGACGCTGTTCAAGCTCGAGGGTTTCACGGTCACGGAGATTCCGGTGACGAACCACCCGCGGTTTGCGGGCCGGAGTCATTACGGGGTTTGGAACCGGCTGTTTGCCTCGTTCTACGATCTGCTGGCGGTGCGCTGGATGAAGCGGCGGATGTTCCGCTACCAGATTGCCGAGCGGATCAACTAATCGGCGCCGGTGCGGGTGCCGACCGGTTCGCCCGGGGCGCGTTCCCCGGTGAAGACGCTTTCGAGGATGACCTCCTTGATTTTCCAGAGCAGGGCCATGGTCATGGCCAGGGGAAGCAAGACCAGCAGGATCAGCAGCCAAAGGCTGTCCTGGTTGATCAGCATCAGGACCTGGAGCAGCAGCGGCGGCAGCGACCGGAACGGGGCGAGGAGCAGCCAGGCCAGGACCAGCGCCAGCGTGATCAGGAGCAGGTAGATGTTCAACGAGGTGAACAGCCTGGTCTCCTGCCGCAAGCCTTCGTCGGGGAGCATGGCGGTGAGCCGGCGCAAGACCCGGTTCAGATGGAGCAGGAACAGCAGGGCCGAGACCGCCAGGATCTGGAGCATCTGGGAAAAGAAAGCGACGCTGG
>JAGWYX010000454.1 GCA_018969165.1 Verrucomicrobiota bacterium | reverse complement strand
ACGTAAACGCACACCGTCCGGAGGTAACCACTGCTACTCCCTTCCACGATCAGGGCCGTGTAGCGCCCGCTGAACAAGTGGCCGGAGACTTTATGCCGACGATTAAACCGGCCGGTGAACGTACCGAGCAGCCATTTCATGCCAGACACCAAGGTCGGTTGCGGTGTCTCGATCACCAGATGAAAGTGGTTCGGCATGAGACAAAACGCAAGCACCTGCCATCCGGCACGGACGCAGACTTCTGCCAGCGTCGCCACGAACCGGGCGCGGTCGGCATCGTCGCGAAAGATGGGGTCACCCCGATTCCCGCGGTTCATAACGTGGTAAATCGCGCCCGGATACTCGAGGCGGAGCTTGCGCGCCATGTGACTCGTCCTTGCTCCCGATCTAGACATTCATAAGAACTGACCCCTTTGTCTCAGATTTGTGAATACGGCGTCCGTTTCAGGAAGGTGTTGCTCACCCGCGAGACGTTGTCCCTGTATTGCGGATCGCCGAGGAGCTTTTTCCAGACCGGCGCGTCGAAGAACGCCTTCCAATGTTTTTTGTGTTCGTCCGCGTTCTCGCTCGAGACCATGTAGGTCAGTTTCGGCAACTGAGTCCCCACCAGGGCTTGCCCAAAGAACACCGGACCGAGGTTGACCTGGTGCATCAGCTCGACCTCGCCGTGGTCGAACATCTCGACCTTGTTGATCCCTTTGGCTTCGCTGGGGCTCTCGTATGTTCGCAACTCGAACAGCCACGACTTGCCCTCGGACGGGGCCTGCGGCACTTCGAGTTTCTTCTGGCCGTCGAAAGCGACCAACAGATCGCTCTCGAACCGGGTGTAGGCCGGATCGGATTTCGGGACCGCGAAATATTCGGTCCCGGCGTTCTGGTACTCGGTGTCGGCGGCCAGTCGCCCCGGGACCGACCCGAAAATGTCGAGCGAATCGTACGGGATCAACACGTAGATTTTGGTCACCTCGGGCGCGTCGGCCTCGACGAAGGCGCCGACGGGCCGGATGCCGAGGCGGTTTAGCGCCGGGATGGCCGCGTTACGCCAATAATTGTCCACGAGCTTCTGCTGGCGCTCGGATTTGACCGTGTAGGTGCGGACTTCGTAATACTGCGGCTTGGCGCCGTCGTCGGCTTTGGTGGTGATCGCCTTGGCCAGGCCCGCGAGCGAGGTGGCGGCGATCGTGGTTTTCAAGAAGGTTCGTCGTTTCATAGGTCGCTTCATGGTCAGATTTCCAACATTCAAGCATGGGCTGAACCGTAATCCAAGCTAATCATCATCGGGATGGGGGGCCTCGCCAACTGGTCAGACGCGGTGAGATTGCTCACGCGCGCATGTTGGCAACCGCTTGAGGTTCTGGCTCCGAATTTCGCCGGATCGGACTCGGCGTATTTGGCACGAGGAGGCGGAAGTGAAAATACGCATACAAAATCGACCGGCAACGGTGTCTATTCTGTAGAACTGGCACGACCTGATTCCTATTTTATGAACCCTCGGATCGTTGACCGTTTGTTCCTCGGCCCGATCCTCGCGGCGCTGGCCGCGTGGGGGCTGTTTGCCCATCTGGCCATCGCGCTGTTGCCGTACTTGGTCGCCCCGGTCTTTGGCGTGACCTTCGTGGTCTTGTGGCTCTTCTTGCGTCGGCGGTCGGTTTCGGGTTGGCCCGCACGCAGATTGAACCTGGCCTGCCTTGCGGTTGGCGCCGGTGTCATCGGGGCGGTGTGGCTATCCGCGTGGACTCTTCCATTGCTCTTCCCGGAACAGGCAAACGCGGCTCAAGCCAACTACCAAGGCTGGCTGCGCGCCAACCCGCCCCCGGGGAGATAGGAACTTCTACTTCGCCGGAATCTGGTTGAGTGTATAATAAAACGTGTCGTGCCAGAGCGGTTGGCCGTCGGCACCCTTCACGTCCATCGCGTGCACTCGCGTGACGAACCCCGCCGCCCAGTCCTCGAGTTTCAGCCGAACCGTCAGCCGGTCCGCGGACACCGTCGCCTTGACTACGCGCACTGGCGTGGAGCTGTCGGGTTTTCCGCTCCGGTCCATCTCCGGCGACCCATACTTCGGGCGGTAAAGATAACCGAATTGGTCGGCGTCGTAGTTATCCGCGTTGCCGGCCGCCGCCGGGTCCACCGGTTCAGTAAAGACCAATTCGAACCCGTCGGGCCGCGCGTGAACTTCCTTGACCTCGAACGGCGTTTTGCCGGTGAAGCTGACTCGGTCGAGCGAGTAATCCTTGGGGGCGATCGCCGCCCAGGCCGGGCTCTTCAGGCCACCCACGTACAATTTCCCGTCGGGACCAAAGGCGAGCCGGTTGACTCCGGAAAGAAACCCCTTGGCAAAGGGCCACACCGCGCCTTGCCACTCGCCGTTGACCTTTTCAAGCGCGACGCGCACCACGCCCGCCAACTGGAAATCCCCAACCAGCAACTGGCCCGCAAACGGACCGAAGCCTTCCGGCATCGCCACCATCCCGCTGGCGGAAGGCGCGAGCTTGCGCGGGAACCAGATCGCCGGCGGCTGGAAGGCGTTGGTCTTGCCGTAAGCAGCGCGCGGGGCCGGCGACGCGGCCGGGAACCCGTAGTATTTGCCCGGCTCGAGATGGTTCAGTTTACACGCGCCGAGCCATTCGCCTTCGTTGTCAGTGAAAAATATGTCGTTGTTCGGTCCGTAAAACCCAAATCCGTTCGGCACACGGAACCCCGAACAGAACGGCTCGACCCGCCGGCCGTCGGGACTGATCCTGAGACACCAACTGGCGAACGGCACTTCCCAGCGAGCGTGCAAGCCGGTGATGGCGACGTAAAAATAGTTCTGTCGATCGACGAGCGGCCCGAAGGCGAACGCGTGGTAATTGCCCGTGAACCCCCAGTCGGCGTTGATCGTTTCGTAGAGATCGGCCTGGCCATCGCCCTCGGTATCCACGAGCCGGGTCAGCTCACATTTCTGCACGACATAGATTAGATCGCCTATCACCTTGAGCCCGAGCGGTTCGTCAAGACCGCGGGCAAAGCGACGGTAGGTGGCTGCCTGAACAGGCCCGGTCGGATGTTCGACGATCCAGACCTCGCCCGACCACGTGCAGACCGCCAGGTCGCCCTTCGACAAAAAGTCCATGCCCGTGACGCGCAGATTGATCTCGGGCGGCAAGGGGAAATGTTCGATCCGATAGGATTTGTCGCCGCCGGCCGGCCAGCCGAAGACGCCCTGGCTGGTCAGGCGTCGAGGGCGAGGCAAGGCTGAGCTGAGCGCCGCTGGCAGTTTCTCTCGCCGCGCGACGAACTCCATATTTGGCGGAGCGATTTTGAGTTCCTCCAACTGTTTCGCGCAGGCTGCAATGTCACTCCCGGGCGGCAGAATTCGCGTCACGACCTCGACGGCGATTGGCTTGCGATGCGCCGGAATTTTCAACCAGGCGCGCGTTTGGTGCCCGCTCACGACTCTGACCGGGTTGCCGGTTTCGGTGCCTTGCTCGGTGACGATCTCGACCGGATAGGAAAAGTTGGTTTCGACGGTTTGCCAGCTCAAGCCGGGCGCGCCGTGCGCGACGGCCAGCAACAGGTCGTTTTTGCGCTGGATCAAGACCGCCGCCAGTCCGGTTCCACCGGCGCCGCCGGAGCCCGGGCTGACGGGAGCGTCGGCCCGCGCGAGGCTGGGCACCAAGCGCCCCATCTCCGCCTGGGCCAGCCACCAGAGATCGGATGGAGACGGAGCAATTTCCAAACGGCGCGCGATGGGCATCTCGTCGGCCATCGGGACCGCTCGAGGGATCTCGTGGACGCGAATGGTCTGGCCGTTGGGCAACGCCACGTCATAGATGAGCGCGGTCAAACCCGCCTTGGTGCTCAGGCCTCGAAACCCCGAGCCCGGCGGCGGCGGACGCAGGACTTCTCCCGGCACACCCTCCGCTGACCACGGAAAAATCGGGGGCAGCGTCCACAAGGTGACGCCATCGTAGTTGCAGATGAACGGGGCTTTGCGACCGGTGTAGGGAGGGCCGAGCAGGTTGAGTCCCGGACCGCGCCAGGCCGCCTCCGTGTGGAGCAAGGTGGTGTCAAACGCAAGGTGGAGGTCAGGGGTGAGGTTAATGGCGATGCTCCGGCTGCCGCCAGCCATTGGCGCACGCCGGAAAGGCTGGTCGGCCGGATCATGCTTAAACGCGGCTGATGCCCAAGCGGCGGTCTGGCGAGTCGAGGCCGGAGACCGATCCCCGGCATCTTCGGTGTGGAGTCGCGTTGTGCCGGCGAGGAGACACGCGCACAGGCTGGTGAGCCGCAGCGCAAGCTCGGAAGCTCCTCGTCTCGTCTGGTCTGCTCCCGCCTCGGTCCTGCGGGTGCATTCGGATGTCCGGCATCGGAAATTCAAGCGATCTCCTGTTCTTCTGT
>JAGWYX010000453.1 GCA_018969165.1 Verrucomicrobiota bacterium | reverse complement strand
GGACAACCCGCGGTCCGGCGCATGGGAATCCGGTCAGCGGCTGCGCCGCGCCAGGTCCAGGCAGACCAGGTGGTCTTCGCCGCGGAGGTAGAGCCGGTGCTGGGCCAGCACGGGCGCCGTCCAGCAGGGATAATGCAACCGCGGGACCTGCCACCGGCAGATTTCCTCGGGGCGTTTCGGATTCGGCGCGAAGCATCCCAGCAGACCGCCTTCGCCCAGGACCACCAGCTTGCCGTCGGCCAGGAGGCACGAGCCGCGGCCGTAAACCGAGGGGGTGGCGGTGTCCTGCTGCCAGCTTTGATCCAGGTCCCACATGATTTTGCCGGACTGGAACTCGACGCACCGGAAGCGCGCGTCGGGCGGGTTGCGACCGCTGAAGGCGTAGAGGTAACCGTCGTGATAAATCGGGGTCATGAAGTGCAATTCCAGGGCCAGGCTGTGCCAGACCACCTCGAACTTCGGACGGTCGGGCCGGACCCGCAGCAGGACCGAGCCGCTCTTGTAGTAGGCGCTCGAGATGAACACCTCGTTGCTCACCACGATCGGGTCCGACGCGTTCACTGATTCGTTCACGCGCGCCTGGAAGAAGAAGCTGTCGTCCACCCGGCCCGTCGCCGGCTCCAGCAGCACCAGGCCCTGCCGCATGAAACAAAAAACCGCGGGGCGACCGTTGACCTCGGCGACGACGGGCGTCGCGTAGCTGGCCATTTTCTCCCAGCGCTGCCAATGCAGCGTGCGCTCGCCCGGCCAGAAGTTCATCGTCGCGCCTTCCCAGTTTTTCTCGCCCACGCTTTCCCACAGGGTCCGACCGGTGGCGGGATCGAGGGCGACCATGCCGGCATTGGGCTGGCCGCCGATCATGACGAGGAGGCGGCCGCGGTCCAGGACCGGGGTGCTGCCGACGCCGAAGAAGGCCGGCGGGATTTCCCAATCCTTGCTCGAGTCGCGTTGCCAGACCGGCCGGCCGCTGGCCAAGTCCAGGCAAAGGAGTTTGCCTTCGGCGCCGAAGGTGTAGCAACGATTGGTCGTCAGCAACGGGGTGCCGCGGGGCCCGTTGTTATAGCCGTAGGGATCGACGAAATGGCTGGGATACCCGTAGCGCCACCGGGTTTGGCCGGTGGCGGCGTCCAGGCACTCGACGATCTCCTGGTCGCCGACCCGATGGTGCAGCACCAGGCGTTGGCCGCGCACCGACGGCGCGCTGTAGCCGGCGCCAACCGACTTCGACCACAGGAGCGGCGGGCCGCTGGCCGGCCAGCGATCGAGCAGGCCGGTCTCGTCGGAGATGCCGTTGGCATGCGGGCCGAGGAACCACGGCCAGTCGTCTCCCGCGCGCGTCGAGGTCACCAGCGCGATGCCCAGCGACAGGCAGAGCAGCGGAGCGAGGGTCGCGGACGGATGCATGGGTCCGATGAGAACGGCACGGAAGGCATCCTGCCAAGCAGATTCTCGAGGATGCGCGATGATCCAGCCGGTAGGGCGGCGCTGCCGCGCCGTCGAGTCGAGCGGGAGATCAGGGGACGCAGGCTGAAGCCTGCGGCTACGGGCGCGGCGGCGTCGCCTGAGGCCAATGCGCGCCTCGCTAGGAACCGCGGGAAGATTTGAAGATGCTGGCGCCGCCGAACTTCAAACTGGGAAACAACGGCGATTCGAAAACCGCGTCCACGCCGTAGGTGGCCGCCGGTGTTTCGGCATTCTCAGGGAGGCGAAAGACGGCAACGGTTTTGGTTCGAGGATCCACCAACCACAATTCCCTCACTCCTGCCCGCGCATAAATCGTGCGCTTGGCCCCCTGGTCCAGCCGGGCCGTCCCCGGCGACAGAACTTCGACGACCAGGTCCGGCGCCCCTTCGAGCCCGTGATCGGTAATGATCGAGCGGCGCGCGGTGGAGACAAACATGCTGTCGGGCTGATAGACGTCCACGTCATCGAGAAAGAGATCGAGCGGCGCGAACAGGACCGTGCCGACAGCGTGACGGTCCAGATACGAGCGGATCAAAAAGTAGATATTGCCGGCGATGTCCTGGTGGTATGTTTCCGGTGACGGCGACATGACGAGGTCCCCTTCCACGACCTGGTAATACGGCGGGCCTTCCCGCATTGCCATGTAATCCGAGCGGGTGACCGGCGGTGCGTGCCTTTGCGACATAGCCGCAGCCTACGGCCGCGTCACCCGGGCGTCAATCCGCCGCGGCTCTCGGCGGTGTCCGAATTTGTGGTTGGAGCGCGAGTCTGTGACTCGCAGCAGCTTGATTTTGAAGCGGCGGTGCTGCGACTCAGAGGGCCGCGCTCCGAAATTAGGACCCGGCTCTCACCGGCCCTCCAGGAGTTGACCGAACGCCGCCAGCAGGTCGTATTTCCGCTCCCAGGGCGTGTACATGAACCCGCGCACGCCCGGCAGGCCATGCGCCACGCGCATCCAGCCTTTCACGTCGTCGAGATTGGCGGCGTCGTAGTAGCAGGCGACCAGCGTCTGGAACCCTTGCTCGCTGAAGAAGCGCAGGCTCTTTTCGCGCGGCGCGCCGCCCCAGACGGCGATGATCAAGTCTTTCGGCACGTGCCGCCAGGAGCCGGTGAAGTCGCCGTCCACCAGGTAATATTTCCCGTGCGCGTTATGGTTGGGGTCGAGCATGTCCGACCAGACGTAGATCGTGACTCCGGGAAGGTAGCGGCGGAGGATTTGGGCCTGCCGCGTGATGCATTCGCCCAGCAGCTCGGCCATGTTCCGCCCCCGGCAGGCGGCGCAGGTGCCGCCCATCCGGACTTCGTCCATGTTCAGCAGCACCCGGCGCGGATGCAGGTGTTCGGACAGCAGGCGCGCCTCGCGGTCCCAGATTTCGTAGAGCTTGGGTTCGGCCATGCACACCGTGACCTGCGACTCATAAATGACCATCGGATGATACCAACTGACGCGCAGGCGCTGCCCTTCCTGGATGCGACCGGCCGGCAGGAGGCGCAACGGCGGGGCCGAGCGGTCCACCCGGGAGAAATTGAACCCTGGGTCCACCAGCGGCGCGTAGTCCCGGCCTTGGACATAAGTGACCGCCCCGTCTTCGCTCCGGACGGTGACCGGCGTGCCGGGACGATGGAGGACGTTCAAGGGGCCGACTTCCTCGAGGGTCCAGTCATCGAGCCAGAGCTTGCCGGCACGTCCGCCCCAAACGCCGGCGTAGAGGTGGACGGAATCGAAGTTCAAGCTGTTGAAAATCGTGGTGAGCTTGCGCCAATCGGTGGTGGCCGGCAGGTCGAACTTGCGCGGGGCGATCTCACGGTCGCCGGCCAGCGCCAGGAGGTTGAAGGCGGTGGCCGGGGCGAGGCCGTCGGTCCGCACCCAGACGCTGAGCCGGTAGCAGCGGTGCGGGTGCAGCTTGACCGTCTGCATCACGCGCCCGTGGCCGTAGGGATTGGCGGTGAAGTTCTCGAGCCGCAGCGACGCCCGCCCGCCGTGGACGACCTGGGTATCAACGAAACTGACGACACCCGGTTGATCGTGGAAGTCGAAAGCCTTAAAGGTGTTCCCAGTGAAGTCCTCGAAGTCGCCATTGGCGATCCGGGACGCGGGACCGGGAACCAACCGGGCCTGACCGTTGCGCGCCAGAAAGGGCGCATTCACCACGGGAAGGCCCTCGGCCAACTGCCGGTCCTGCGCCAGCGCGCCGCCACCGTAGCCGACCGAGAAGGTGCTCGGGATGAGTTCGAGATGGTTCCGGTCGCAGACGCGCTCGAGTTCGTCGAGGCGGCGAAAGTATTCCGGAGTCTGCCGCGAGAGATTATCGAGACCGGCGGAGAGCACGGCGCCATCGAGGCCATGACGGGCGGCGTTCTCGAGGACTCGAGCAACGTCGGTCACGTCCTGGTCGTGGTTGAGGCCCCAGCCGAAGACCCAAACCAACCGGTCCGGGTAGGCAGCGGCCCAGGCAGTCGCGTGAGCGGCCAACGCGACGGCCAGAATCCGGATGCGGCAGCTTCGGGTGAGCCTCCTTTCGGTCGGGCGCCGGCCTCCGGTCACGCCGTGCGACGGTGGCGGTGCAGGAGTGGTGACGCGGGAGCTACTCGGCTCCCATTTTCTTGGCCCAATCATTGAGCGCCTGGCCTTCGCTGATGTTGGTAATGCCGGCCTTCCGGGCGATTTGGAGGAAGCGCCGGAGTAGATCGGTGCGGGCGTCACCCGTGACGCGATTGGTCGCCAGCTTCACATACCAGACCGGCAGGCGCGCCACCTGGACGCGGAACCGGACGGCGTCGGTCTCGGCGGCCCGCTCGGCGTCGTCGAAGATTTTTTCCGCCGCGTCCATCACGTCGGGGCTGAGGTAAGGCGCGGTTGGGGGATCGTAGATATGGGCGTGGTAGCCTTTCTCGCGCACGGAGCGATGGAGCAATTCGA
>JAGWYX010000452.1 GCA_018969165.1 Verrucomicrobiota bacterium | reverse complement strand
TCAATTTTCTCCGCGCGCCTCGCTCGTAGAGTCCTTGAGGGGGGAAAACACAGGCGGCGAAAGAAACGCCAAAATTTGACCTGATGAGAGCAAGTTTCAACATTCAAGGACTCTCGAAGGGCGAACTGAGCGGCCTTGCGTCCGCCGCTCCCAGGCCCTTGGGCGGCGGGGCTCCAGCTTACTGCTGTCCCGCGCGCTGGAGCGGGTCCCAGTAGCGCGAGTTGATCAGCGCCTTGGCCGTTCGGTCTGCGGGATTGGCGGGCGGATCGATCATCTGGCTCTTGCGCGCCTCGGAGTGTCCGTCGTTGAACGAGATCACCGCCTCGCCGAGGTGGCGTTTAGGCTCGACACCCTCGTAAGTGGGAAAGGAACTGTGAGCCACCACCGCCGGGTCCATGCACGAGGATTCCCACCAAAGACTGCTACTCCACATGGGAGGGCTGCCGTAGGGTTCCTTGTCGCCAACGACCAGGTTGTCGGCGGGGCTGACGATGCCGCTGCGCTTGAAGGTGTCGTCCACGTGAAAGCGGATCCCGCCGACGGTCAGGTCCTCCGACCCGTAGGGATGATGGCCGAGAAACCAGCCGTTGTAGCCGTAGCCAACGAGGTGGCAATTGAAGGCCCACTCCCACTTGGTGCCGTCGTCCAGACGTTTGCCTTTGATGCCGGGGTCGTGGAACAGATTACTCTGGCCATTGCCGTAAGGCACGATAGTGGTGCCCCACCAGTTCGTCAGGGAGAAGGTCGCGTCGGAGGTGCTGAGCCCCTGGTTCCGGTGCGCCGGGAAGATATCGGCATTGTCGTCGGTGTAATACTGCATGAACAACCCGATCTGGCGCAGGTTATTCAGGCAATAAGTGCGCTCGCTCTTGGCCTTGGCCAGCGTGAGGGCGGGCAGCAGCATCGCGGCCAGGATGGCGATGATGGCAATGACTACCAGCAACTCGATGAGGGTGAAACCCGGGTCTGGACCCGGCCCTTGCCGGAGGCAGCCCAGCGCTGCGCCGGTGCCATGCCGGGCGGCTCCGCTGAACTGGCATTTGGTTCTCAACGCACGCAACCGTTCCGCTGGTCCTGTCAGCAACTGTGCTTAAACCACTTCTGCCACAAGCCGCGCCGCCTGTCACCAACTATTCCGACCCCACTATTCCGCCAGGCTCACCCGCAGCCGCTGCCCGGCCTTGACCCAGAGGGCGGCCTCAATGTGAATCTCGGTCTTGCCGGCGCTCGCGACCCATACGGCCGGCACCCGCCGGCCTGCCACGGTCATCGTCAGGCCGACCGGCTTGAAGTCACCCGGCAAGCCCAAAGCCAAGGTGCGCAGTCGCAGCCGGCCCCAGTGCACGGCGATTTCGCATTCCGCCTGCCGCATTCCCCACTTCTGGGAGAGAGTCCCCCAGCCTTCGGCGGCCGTAAAGGCGCACTGGAAATCCTCCGCGCTCAGGCACGGCGCAAAACCGAGGTACCCTTGCGGTCCGTGGTATTCGTAACCGCACACAGCCAGAAACACGCCGTAGCTGGCCATCGCCCGGGCGTAATGATCGCCGCACTCGACTTCGTTCCACGGATTGCGCCGCGCGGCATGGTAGCGGTCGTGAATCATTCGCGTGACCGCCAATCCCTCCTGCACCAGTCCCTCCCGGATCATATGACTGGCGGCCTGGTATTCGAAGCCCGTCATGCATTCGTTGAAATAGTAATCAAAACTCTCCTTGACCCGCTGCCCCTCGCCCCGCGGCCAGGTGCACATCAGCAGGCCGCCTTCGCCCGCCATCGCGTACCAGCGGCCCGGACGGTAAACCTGTCGGTAGGGACCGACATCCGGCGTGAAGTTATAACGCCACAGCGACCGCAGCGCGGTCTTGACCTTGGCCTCGTCCAGCACCCGCCCCAGCCCCACCTGCCAGGCCCAACTCTGGCCAAACACCTGGTCGATCTCGCAACCCTCGTAGGAGCCAACCGTCCGCGGATGCCCCGGGTCCGCTCGTTGAAAAAAATATTCCCCGTTGAACAGTTGCTCGTCGATTCCCCGCCGCCCCTGCTCGAAAATCCCGCGACACCGGTCGGCGAAGGCCACATCGCCCATCTCCCGCGCCATCTCCTCCCCGGCGCGCAGCGCCGCCAAGTACAGGCCGCTCAGCCAGGCAATGTGGCCCCACCAATCCGCATCCAACGTGTTATGCTGCGGACCGTCGATCATGCCGTCGGGGCCGGCGTCTTTGCCGATGAGAAACTCGAGCGCCCGCCGGGCCCGCGGCCAGACGCGTCGCAGAAACGCGGCGTCCGCGCTCATCTGGTGTTCGCGATAGGTGCGCAAGATCACCCCCGCCTGACCGTCCACGGCCCAATGATCGTTGCATTCGGCCCGGAACCGGATGCGGCCGGTGTTAGGATCGAAGGCCACGCCGTAGTCCACCCGCTCGCGCAGGCTGCGTTCAAACGCCGGGAACAGGCGACCTGGCGCCTGGGCGTAATGCCAGACGTGCGTGCACGTGCCCGCGCAGCAACCGACCCCTTCCCAGGCGTAAAAGCGACCGTTGCCCAACCAATGGCACGTGCTCGTCGCCAGGATCGACGTGTTCAGCAACGTCCGCTCCAGCAGCCAATGTGGCAAGGTCGCGTCATACCAGGTGTCGTGCCACTGGCGCGTTTGCGTCGCCAGCCGGTCAAATTGCCCGCCGATGTAGGCCGCCACCGCCCGCGCGCCGGGAAACCGTCTCCCGTACCAGCGCCCCTGAAACTCACCCAGGCCGGCGAGTCGCAGGTTCGGGAAATGCCAGGTCAGGATAAAGGTGATGACCGCCGACTGCCCCGGCGCCAGGGCAAAGCGGCGCGCAAGCGAACCGACGAGTTTCTGGCCGAAGGGACGGGTGGCTGCGTCCGGTGCCTGCGGGTGATCCGCAAATAAGGCCGCCAAGACGCCTGGCTCCGGCAACGCTGCGGAGGCGAAGTCCTTCGTCCGAACGTCACCCGGGCGATTCTGCACTTGCCTTCGGTCCGCGGCGGCACGAACTTCCGCGGGCTCTGAATGCCCGATTTCGGATTCGAGGAGCGCCATTCCCATCGTGCCGAAATCCGATCGCCCGGCCAGTGGTCCGGCCCCCTCGCGCGGCACGTCCGTAAACACAATATCGTCGATGCCGATATTGCCCCATGCGCCGCGCTCGCTATCCACAATCTGCAACCGCGCCGTCTTTCCAACCCACGGCCGCACATCAAAATCGTGCCACCGCATCCGGTTGTCGTTCCGGCCCGTGGCGCTGAGCACTACCCGCTCGTCCACCAACAGGTTCAGGCAGGTCTTGCCCGGATGCGCCCCGCCGCCGATCAGGAACGTGATGTAATCCCGCTGGAGCGTGAACGGGCGACTGGTCAGGGTGCCGGTGGCCGCGTCCTTTTCACTGACACTGTTCCCGGGGGCGCTGGCGTGCGAATTGACCAGGCCTCGGCCGTGCGCCCCGACATCACCTTGATAAGCCGGCATCCGGCCCTTGGCCACGGGCCCGCGGCCAAACGCCGTGCCGGTTGCGGTCCAGCCGGCGTAGTCGCTCCGCTCGAAATCATCAAACACGATATCCGGCCGGCGGCGGGCCGACTCAGGCCCCGGCCAGGGTTCCGCGCTGCATTCCAAAAACAGGAACCGGCTGCGGCGGACGATCCGGTTGCGGCGTTGGCCCTGACCTGGCTCGGCGGAGTCGAGGCAAACGGCATTCTCCAGCCATCCGCCCAATTCACCGACCACTCGCTCCTTGCCGACGTTGGTCACCGTGAACCGCATGACGGTCGCCGGCAGCGCCGAATCCTCGGGATTCAATGGGATGAAGGGAGAGAAGGCCTCCAGCGCCACGCGCACAGGCGACTCCGGGTCGCGGTAGTCGATGAAGCCAATCGGGTACTCACCGGCGAACGCGATCTCGGCCCAGCCGGTGTGATCGAGCGCCCGAGTCTCCGACTTGCCGGCCGCCGTAACACGCAGGGCAAATCCTTGGTCCAGTGGCGCCGCTGGCTCCAGCGGCCGGGCATAATGCGGCCCGCTGCTGCCGCTATCGGTCTGGCGATTGAAGATGTCCCAATGCCAGAGCTTGCCGTCACCGCCCAGGTAGAGTTGCCCGGCGCAAATGCCCCCGATCGGCATGCCTATGAGTCGCGACTCCGGCCAGCGATACACCGTGCGCTGCCCCCGCGCAAAAAGCGACCTCACCCAGGCCGGGTGCAGCTTCTTGTCGGCGGGCACAAGCCGTTCGAAGTCGGCCGCCTCGAATGGGCCGGCCACAACCCCCGGTCCCGGCCCGGCCAGGGCAGCGGCCCCCAGACTCACCAGTTTCAGAAAATCCCGGCGGCCGAGGCCGGGCGGGTTACCGCCGGCCTGCGACGGGCCGGGATC
>JAGWYX010000451.1 GCA_018969165.1 Verrucomicrobiota bacterium | reverse complement strand
GCATCTTCGGGCCGGTGGCGCGGGAGTTGCGCGACAAGAAATTCATGAAAATCATTTCGCTGGCCCCGGAGGTCATTTGACGATTATGCGCGCCTTCCATGTCAAACGGGGCGACGAGGTGGTGGTCTTGTCCGGGACCGAGCGCGGCAAGCGCGGCAAGATTCTGCGGGTGATCACCGACAAACAACGGGTCATCGTCGAGGGCGTCAAGATGATCAAGCGGCATATGCGCAAGAGCCAGCAGCATCCCCAGGGCACGATCGTCCAGCGCGAGGGCAGCCTGCACCTCTCCAACGTGATGCGGGCCGACCGGTATGACGCGCGCGCCGCGCGGCGCCAGACCGCGGCGGCGACCCCGGCGGCTCCGGCGGCCTGACTCCCAGCCTATGAAAGCCCGACTTTACCAGAAATACCAGGAAGCGGTGCGGCCGGCCCTGATCGAGAAGTGGAAGTACCAGAACGTCCACCGGGTGCCGCGCCTGGAGAAGATCGTGATCAACATGGGGGTGAGCGCGCAGCTCGAGAAGGGGGCGGTGGACGATGCCATGAAGGACCTGGGGGTCATCACCGGGCGCAAACCGGTGGTGAACCGGGCGCGCAAGAGCATCGCCAACTTCAAGCTGCGCCAGGGGCAGTTGATTGGCTGCCACGTCACGCTGCGGCGGGACGTGATGTACGAGTTTTTCGACCGCCTGGTGGCGGCCGCCCTGCCGCGGATCCGCGATTTTCGGGGATTGTCACCGCGGGCCTTTGACGGGCGGGGCAACTACTCGCTGGGGGTGGCGGACCAGACCATTTTTCCCGAGATCGAGCTGGACAAGATCAAACGGACGCAGGGGATGGACGTGACGTTTGTCACCACGGCGCAGACGGACGCCGAGGCGCTGGATTTGTTGAAACTGTTGGGCATGCCGTTTGCCGAAGGAAAATGATATGGCCAAGAAAGCCTGGACCGAACGCGAGAAGAAGAAGCGGGAGCTGGTGAAGAAGTACGCGGCGCAACGCGCCGAACTGAAGGCCAAGCGGGATTACGTCGGCTTGGCCAAGCTGCCGCGCAACTCCAGCCCGGTGCGGCTGGTCAATCGCTGCCAGGTCAGCGGGCGCCGGCACGGTTACCGGCGCAAGTTCGCCTGCTCGCGGCTGGTGTTCCGCGAAATGGCGTTGAACGGCCTGATCCCGGGCGTGACCAAGGCCAGTTGGTAGATTATGATCGATCCCATTGCTGATTTGCTGACCCGCATCCGCAACGCGAGCAGGGCGCTGCTGGCGGAGGTCCAGGTGCCGCACTCGCGGATGAAGGAGAGCGTCGTGCGACTGCTCAAACAGGAGGGCTACATCACCGATTGGGCGGTCGAGGGCGCGGCGGCCAAGCGGTTGAAGCTCAAATTGAAATACCAGGGGCGCAAAGGGGTGATCGAGAACCTGCGGCGGGTGAGCACCCCGGGCAGCCGGCGCTACGTGCGCGCGACGGAAATGCCGCGGGTCCTCGGCGGCATGGGCACCGTGATCGTGTCCACTTCCCGCGGCGTGATGACCGGGGCCGAGGCGCGCAAGCAGAACCTGGGCGGCGAGGTGATTTGTTACGTGTGGTAACTTATGTCCCGAATCGGCAAACAACCTATAGCGATCCCACCCAAGGTCAAAGTCCAGGTGCAGGGTCAGCGGGTCTTCGTGGAAGGGCCCAAGGGCAAGCTGGACTTCGAGCTGCCGCGGCGGACCGCCGCCGCGCTGCAGGAGAGCCGGTTGGTGGTCAGCCGTCAGGGGGACGACGCCGCGTCCAAGGCCTTGCACGGCCTGAGCCGCGCGATCCTCAATAACATGGTCCGCGGAGTGAACGAGGGTTTCGTCAAGAAGCTCGAAATCCAGGGCGTCGGCTTCAAAGCCGCCGTGCAGGGCAAGGCCCTGAACCTGAACCTCGGCCATTCCCACCCGGTCCTTTACCCCATCCCCGAGCAGATCAAGGTCACGGTCGAGGAAAACACCAAAATCACCATCGAAGGCCCCGACAAGCAAGTGGTCGGCCAGGTCGCGGCCGAGATTCGCAATTACTATCCGCCCGAGCCCTACAAAGGCAAAGGCGTGCGTTATGTGGGCGAGAAAGTGCTCCGTAAGGAGGGCAAGACGGTGCAATAATCCGCGCGCGGCCCGTGCCGCGTCGAGGCAGTCATGAGAAACGAAAAGAAAAACCAGTTGCTCCAGTTGCGGAGATGGCGCCTCCGCCGGAAGGTGGTGGGGACGGCCACGCGCCCCAGGATGAGCGTGCGGTTCACCCAAAAGAACATTCACGTGCAGTTCGTGGACGACGTGGCGGGTCGAACGCTCGCCGCGCAATCGACGCTGAGCAAGAGCACGCCGGATCGCGACAAGCTGGCAGCC
Organism: Verrucomicrobiota bacterium; assembly: GCA_018969165.1. Classification (GTDB taxonomy): domain Bacteria; phylum Verrucomicrobiota; class Verrucomicrobiia; order Limisphaerales; family JAGWYX01; genus JAGWYX01. Next base: position 2,012 of record JAGWYX010000451.1, on the reverse strand, counting down.
AACATGCGGAGCGCTCAGCTCCTGGGTAAACTGGCCGCCGAGTTGGCGCTGGGCAAGGGGATCAAAGCCGTCGTGTTCGACCGGAGCGGGGCGCGCTATCACGGACGTGTCAAGGCCCTGGCCGATGCGGCGCGCCAGGCCGGTCTGGTCTTTTAGCCGGGCCCCGACCAAGACCCATAGCAACGAGAAATCTAACCAGGAAAAAATCGTGGCGGAACTAACCAAACATGTGACAGGGGAAGGCCGGGGTCCCGGCCGGCGAGGCCGGCCATCGGCCGAATCGGGTGAATTGACGGCGGACGGCAAGCCCGTCAATGAGCTGAGCGAGAAGGTGGTTTTCATTAACCGGTCCGCCAAAGTGGTCAAAGGCGGCCGGCGGTTCAGTTTCAGCGCGCTGGTCGTCGCGGGTGACAAGACCGGCCGGGTGGGCATCGGCCTGGGCAAGGCGGGCGAAGTGGCCGACGCCATCCGCAAGGGCGGGGAAATCGCCAAGCAGCGGATGGTCAAGGTGTCGCTGAAAGCGGCGACGATCCCGCACGAAGTGGTCTCGACTTACGACGGAGCGCGGGTGCTGCTGCGACCGGCCTCGCCCGGCACCGGCATCATCGCGGGCAAAACGGTGCGGGCGGTGCTCGAATCCGCCGGCGTGCGCGATGTGCTCAGCAAATCGCTCGGCTCGAACAACGCCGCCAACGTTGCCAAAGCCACCCTCCAGGCCCTCCAGCAGCTCCGTGTCCGGGAGGACATCTTCCGCAACCGGGGCTTGACCGTGCGGCCGCCGGCCGCTGCGGCGGCCGGTCCGTCGACGGGTTCGACCCCGCCGGCCTCACCCCCCCAGAGCCCTTGAATTCCGAATTATGCGTTTGCACGATTTGAAACCGCGGCCGGGCGCCAAACACCGCCGCAAACGGCTGGGCCAGGGCGAGTCCAGCGGCCACGGCAAGACCAGCGGCCGCGGCGGCAAGGGCCAGAGCGCCCGCTCAGGCAGCTCGATCCGGATCGGGTTCGAAGGCGGCCAGATGCCGTTGATCCGGCGCATGCCCAAGCGCGGCTTCAACAACGCCAACTTCAAGACCCGGTATCTGCCGGTGAATTTGGAGACGCTGAACCAGTTCGAGGACGGGGCCACGGTGGACGAGGCGGCGTTGCGCCAGCGCGGTCTGGCCAACGGCCGCGCCGACGGCGTCAAGGTGCTCGGCGGCGGCGAATTGAAGCGGAAGCTGACCGTTCGCGCGCACGCCTTCAGCGCCTCGGCGCGGGCCAAGATCGAGGGCCTGGGCGGGGCCTGCGAGGTGGTCCCGGCACGCACGGCGGCCACGGCCGGTTGATCTGGGGCAGGCATGTTCGCCAGCATCCTCAATACCTTCGCCAACTGCTTCAAGATCCCGGAGCTGAAGTCCCGGATTCTCTTTACGGTCTTGCTGCTGGGCATCTGCCGGCTCGTCGCCATTGTCCACGTCCCCGGACTGGACGGCGGCGCCCTGGCCGCCTTCTTCGAGTCCCGCAAAAGCGCCGAATCCGGGATTCTGGGCATGTATGGGATGTTCACCGGCGGCGCGTTCGAGCACTGCGCGATCGGGTCGCTGGGCATTATGCCCTACATTAGCGCCACGATCATCATTCAGTTGCTCACGGCCGTGGTGCCGACGCTGAGCAAATTGGCGCGCGAGGAGGGCGGGCGGGTGAAGTTGATCCAGTATGGCCGGTATTTGACGGTGTTGCTGTGCCTGGGGCAGGGGCTGGTCATGGCGTTGGGATGGGAGCACCCGACCACTGTGTTCAGCGGGTTTTCGGGCAAGCTGGTGCTGATCCAGCCGCTCTGGTGGTACCGGGTGCAAACGACCCTGGTGCTGACGACTGGCACGCTGCTGCTGATGTGGCTGGGAGAGCAGATTTCGGACCGGGGCATCGGCAACGGGGTCTCGCTGGTGATCACGATCGGGATTCTGGCGCGGTTGCCGATGGCCGGACAGTCGCTCTACGAAATGTTTCTGACCACCGAAGGCCGGCAG
>JAGWYX010000450.1 GCA_018969165.1 Verrucomicrobiota bacterium | reverse complement strand
GCGCCTGGGTGCGGAGCTGGCCCGAGGTTGCCGGCGCCGCGGACGCAAAAACTTGACTTGCGGACCACAGGTTTCACAATTTGCGGACTCGAGCGCGTGGACATTTACGATCACCCGACCTTCCGCATGGCTGGCCAGCAGTTCGACCTGGCGGCCGATTACCTGGAAATGCCCGAGAGTGACCGGGCCCGGCTGAAGTATCCCAAACGGGCCATGACGGTTGCCCTGCCGGTCCGGCGCGACGACGGCGCGATCGAGGTTTTTCCCGGCTACCGCGTGCAGCATCATCTGACCTTGGGTCCGACCAAGGGCGGCCTGCGCTACCATCCCGACGTGACCCTGGGCGAGGTCGCGGCCCTGGCGATGTGGATGAGTTGGAAATGCGCGCTGACCGGCCTGCCTTACGGCGGGGCCAAAGGCGGCATCGCCTGCAGCCCGAGGCAATTGTCGCCGGCTGAACTCGAACGCCTCACGCGGCGCTACACGCAGGAGATGATCCCGTTCATCGGACCACAGGTCGATATCATGGCCCCCGACGTGGGGACCAACGAACAGGTGATGGCCTGGATGATGGATACTTACTCGATGCACATGGGCCACAGTGTGCCGAGCATCGTCACCGGCAAACCGGTCGGCCTGGGCGGCTCGGTCGGCCGCCGCGAGGCGACCGGCCGCGGCGTCGGCTACCTCATCAACCGGGCGATGGATACCCTGGGCGTGGACACCGCCCAGGCGACAGCCGTCGTGCAGGGCTTCGGCAACGTGGGCTCGGTCACGGCGTTTTCGCTGGCCAAATATGGCGTGAAGGTGATGGCCGTCAGCGATGTCAACGGCGGCGTGTTCAACGCCAAGGGCCTGGACTTGTGGGCGCTGGAGAAGCATGTGGCGGCGCAGCGGACGGTGGTCGGGTTTCCCGAGGCGGATCCGATCACCAACGAGCAACTCCTGCTGACGCCGTGCGACATCCTGGTGCCGGCGGCCCTGGAGCGGCAGATCACCGAGGCCAACGCCGGGCGCATCCGCTGCCGGATTCTGGCCGAGGCGGCCAACGGGCCGACCACGCCCGAGGCGGACCGGATCCTGGCGGAACGGGATGGGGTATTCGTGATCCCGGACATCCTGTGCAACGCGGGCGGCGTCGTGGTCTCCTACTTCGAATGGGTCCAGGACCTGCAGAGTTTCTTTTGGACCGAGACCGAGGTGGTGGACAAACTGTTCCGCATACTGGAAGGGGCGTTCGTGCAAATCCTGAATTTGAGCCGCAAGCAGAAGCTCTCGATGCGCCTGGCCGCGTTGAGCCTGGGGGTTAAGCGCGTGCAGGAGGCCAAGCGGATGCGGGGCTTGTTCCCGTAGGGTGTGCGCCCGGCGCCGCCGATGACCGGCGGCATCGAGCGGGCCCGGGGCGCTCGCCGCAAAAGGTTGGCATTTCGTGGCGCGCCCGTGTTTGATCGGCGCCAGTGATCCAGTTATGGACGAACCGAATCCACTGATCGAGCAACGCAAGGCCAAGCTGGCCAGCCTCCGCGCCCGGGGCGTGAACCCGTTCGCCAACAAATTCACTCCCACCGAACCGTGCGGCGCCGCCCGCGCGAACTACGTCGAAGGCCGCGCGGTGGCCCTGGCCGGCCGCATCACCGCTCAGCGCGACATGGGCAAGAGCCAGTTCATCGACCTGCAGGACCAGAGCGGGCGAATCCAGGCTTATGCCCAGAAGCAGGCCCTGGGCGACGAGCCATTCGACATCTTCAAGCACCTCGATCTCGGCGATTTCATCGGCGCCCGCGGCACGTTGTTTACGACCAAAACCGGTGAAGTCACCGTCAAGCTCACCGCCTTTGTCGTGCTGGCCAAGGCCCTCCGGCCGCCCCCGGAGAAATGGCACGGCTTGGCCGACACCGAAATCCGGTACCGCCAGCGCTACCTGGACCTGATGGCCAATGACGCGGTGAAGCAGACCTTCCTGTTGCGCAGCCAGATTGTCCGTGAAATCCGGAATTTTCTGCACGACCGCGGCTACGTCGAGGTCGAGACGCCGATGATGCAGGCGATCCCGGGCGGGGCGGCGGCGCAGCCGTTTGTCACGCACCATAACGCCCTCGGCTGCAATTTTTACCTCCGCATCGCCCTGGAGCTTTACTTGAAGCGGCTGCTGGTCGGCGGGCTGGACCGGGTGTTCGAGATTGGGCGCAACTTCCGCAACGAGGGCCTGTCGCGCAAGCACAACCCCGAGTTCACCATGCTCGAGGCCTACCAGGCCTACGGCGATTACGAGGCAATGATGGAACTGGTCCAGGCCATGATCTGTCACGTGGCTCAGAAAGTAATGGGAACCCACCGGATCGAACATAAGGATGCCGCAGGCAAGGTGATCAAATCGATCGACCTCACCCCGCCCTGGCGCCGCGTCAAGTACAAGGACCTCGTGCGCGAGCGGGCCGGGGCCGATTGGTTTGACATCGCCCTCGCCGAGCGCCGCCAGCGCGCCGTGTCGCTCGGCGCCGAGATCGGCAAGGAATACGAGGACTTCGAGGTCACCCAGGCCGTGTTCGAGAAACTGATCGAGCCGACCTTGATCCACCCGACGTTCGTCACCCACGCGCCGAAGGAGTTGATCCCGCTGGCGAAACTGTCACCGGACGACCCGACGACGGTCGAGGTGTTCGAGTGCTGCATCAACGGCCAGGAGATTGCCCCGGCGTATTCGGAGCAGAACGACCCGCTCGAGCAACGCGAGCGGCTGGAGCACCAGGCCGGCGGCGAACGGCAGAAGCTGGACGAAGATTTCCTGGTCGCGCTCGAGCACGGGATGCCGCCGGCCGGCGGGATGGGGATGGGAATCGACCGGCTCTGCATGATGTTGCTGGGCCAGGAAAGCATCCGCGATGTCATCCTGTTCCCGCAACTGCGACCGAAATGATCCGCGAATTGCGCGAATGAACGCGAAGCAGACGGTCTGAGTGGGGGGGATTCCGGCGGTCCCACCCGGCGAGTTTCAACCCCACCGCCTGCAACGCTGCCGGTAACTCCATGAAATCCCGCGAACTGGACGCCTTGGGCATCTTCGCCCTGACCTACCTGCTGATCAGCGGGCGGCGGTTGAAAATCCTGCCGTTGAACCGCCCGGCGGCGGCCTTGCTTGGGGCGGTGCTGATGGTCGTGTGCGGCGTGATGACCCCCGCCGAAGTCTATCGCGCCGTCGATTACGACACCATCGTGCTGCTGCTGGGCATGAGCCTGATTTCCGCTTATCTGCACCTGGCCGGCTTTTTCGATTGGACCGCGGACTGGATTCTGCGGAGGGCGCGAACGCCGCAGCGGCTCCTGCTCGAACTCATCCTGGCGGCGGGCCTGTTGTCGGCCTTGCTGGTCAACGATACGATCTGTTTCATGCTCACGCCGCTGGTGATCGCCGTGGTCGTGCGTGGGCAATTGCCGTTGTTGCCCTATCTCCTGGGGCTGGCGATGGCCGCCAACATCGGCAGCGTCGCCACCCTGGTGGGCAATCCGCAAAACATGATCATCGGTCACCTCTCGGGGCTGCCGTTCCTCCGTTTCTCCGCTGCGCTGCTGCCAGTGGCCGCGGTGGGCCTGGCCATCCAGTACGCCGTGCTGCGAGCTGGTTTCCACCGGTCGCTGCGCGCGGCCAGGATTCAGTCCACCACGCCCGCGGCCGTGCGGATCGACCGACGACTGCTGGGGATCACGGTGTCGGTGGTGGGCCTGGTGTTTGTCGGTTTTATCGCGGGGCTGAACCTGGCCTGGACGGCGCTGAGCGGCGCGGCCCTGGTGATGGTGCTGGCGCGCCGGGACACCCACGAAGTCCTCAAACTGGTGGACTGGCACCTGCTGCTCTTTTTCGCCGGGCTGTTCGTCGTCGTCGAGGGCTTGAACAGCACCGGCCTTCCGGACCAGGTCTTCAACCGCGTCCACGGCCTGTTTGGACACACCGCGGCGGCGCAGGCCTGGAATTTCGCGTGGTTTTCAGCGGCCGGCTCGAACATTCTCTCCAACGTCCCGTTCGTGCTGGTCGCCGGCAAATGGATTCCGGGCTTTGCCCAGCCGGAGTTAATGTGGCAGGTAATGGCGCTGGCCACCACCTTGGCTGGGAACTTCACCCTCCTCGGCTCCGTCGCCAACATCATCGTCGTCGAGTCGGCGCGGCGCCATCTCCAGGTGGGTTTTTGGGACTACGCCCGTTATGGCATCCCGGTAACGATCCTCACGACGGTGGCCGGCATGGTCCTGCTGCTGTTGGGAGCTTGACCCCGGCCCGGCCTCGTCGGTCTTTTCCAGCTCCCAATTCATGGCGCGAGTCTTCCCCGGCCAACCCCGGGGCGTCCAGGAGAACAAAGACGGGCTTTGACCCGATCAGCCGGCGGCGGTGCGCGGGC
>JAGWYX010000449.1 GCA_018969165.1 Verrucomicrobiota bacterium | reverse complement strand
AGTTCCACCGTCGCGACGGCGCCTTCGGTCGTGATTCGCGTGGCCCGTTCGCCGTCGAAGGCGAGGGCCGGGAACCGGACCTGCAGCCGGTCGGTCGCGCCTTCCACCGCGACCGCCACATGGAGCTGGTGCGGCGTCAGCGCGTAGTTCTCGATGACATCCGCTGCGGCCGGGCACTCGGTCGCGTAGCGGATGCTGAACCGGACCAGAACCGGTGCGGCGGATTGGAGGGTGACCTTGGTTGGCGGCGGGCGCGGTTGGCCCAGGCCGGCCAGCGGCTGCCACCGATCGCCTTCGCGCCAGGCGATCCCGATCGCCAGCGGCAGATCCTTGATCGCCGCGCCATCGGTCGGTCCGATGAGCGGTTCGACCCCGGCGCGATGCACACGGATCAAACCGGTGCTGTTGTAATGCGGGTCGGCGCCGGTGTCGATTTCGGCATACAACCCGCCGGCGTTGGCGATCACCTTGTGAAATTCAGGCAACTGGATCACGTACCCGCCCACATCGGCCGGGGCCGGCCCCTCGGCGGTGGTGTCGTCGGCAAACAACCACGCCGTGGCCAGCATGCTCGCGGCCAGCAGATTATACTGCGAATGGAAGGAGTAACTCTCGAAGCCGTGCCGCACGGCCGGGTCAAAGCGGTTCTTCACGATCCACAGCTCGCCCGATGGCCGAATCCAGCGCCTGACCGAGCGCAAGGCCAGGTGTGCGGCCCGCTTGAAGGCCGCTGCCGCGGTGGCGTCCCCCGCCCGCGATTTGCGCGCGGACCAGATTTCGCAGGTCACGCACTGCATGGCCTCGTTCCACTGGTGTTGCGCGCTGCGGCCGCCCGTAGGCAGTTCCCCGACCGGCGATTGGATCAGCAGCGAGGTCCAGGCCGCGCGCTCCAGGGTCTCCTCGAGCCATGCGCGGTGCCCGCCGTGGTAACCACGCGCCAGCATGGCCGCCAGAAAATGCCGCGGAAATTGGTCGTACGCCATCGGCACGTTCGGGTCGCGATACATCCCCGCCGGGGTGAAGTAAGGCTCCTGCGCCCCCAGGTACCGTTCGACGAACGAGTTGTCCGTGAATCCGTCCTGGCCCCGCATGAACTCGCCGGCGATCGCCACGACGTTCCAATTGTGCACGGCGGTCTTCTTAGCCGTCAGCAGGTCCCGGTAGGCGCGTTCGGGGCGGACCGCGCGCAGGAGTTCCTCCCACCGCTTGCGGCGCGCCGGGGCAACGTGCCCGCGCAAGCTTTCATAAGCCAGCATCACCGGGAAGGTAAAAAAATCTCCATGCCCATCCGCCGGCTTTCCGTCGGCGAGTTCGAGTAACGCCGCCGTCAGCGCGCTGGCCGCGCTCTCCACCAAATCCGGACGCCGTCCGCTGTCAACCAGGGCCGCGGCCGCCCACGCGTAACACGGGGTGCTGTATTGCACCTCACGCCGGGCAAACGGATCCAAGATCCGGCCGTCCGGCGCCTGAAAATGACGGAAGTAGCTCACGACCCCTTCCGCTGTTGCCAGGTAATCCGCGCGGGTCATCCCCGTCGGGGTCACCCGAGTGGCCGTCAGTGACCGTCGGACATCGGCGATGATGCCCGCCAGCGGAAACTCGCCCGTCGCCCTGCCGCCGGCCGCAAGCTCCGCCGGCAGGAGCGCGATTTCGAACCAGGTCAGCCCAATGACTGCGCTATGCCGAATCCACCACACTCGAGTCAGGGAATTCTGAGACGTCCGGTCTTCAAGTCAAGTTCTGGCGTCTGTTTCACGGCCTGAGTTCGTCGCTTCAAGGACTCGCAGAGCGAGGCGCACGGAGGGAACGAACGAAGCAATGGCGGTAGGGCGCCGGCCTCCGGCCGCGCCGCTTGTGGATTTGGCGACGGCGCGCCGGGACAGCGCCGCCCTACCGGGTTCATGGTTCCAAGGAGCACTCGGGGATATCGTGGACGGAGGACGAAGACGGGGAACCCGATTCCTTTCAGGGGCCGGCCCCCGGGCCGGAAGCAAGGCCCGGCTAAGGCGAGCCGCCTTTCGGCACGGCGGCCCGCAACCGGGCCAATTCGCGGACGATCGCGTCGATGCGGGTCGCGACCTCCGCCACCGACCCGGAGCCGCTGACCTCGTGAAGCAGTCCGGCCTGCCGGTAATAATCCGACAGCGGCTCGGTTTGGCGATGAAAGGTCTTCAGGCGGGCGCGAACGGTTTCGGGGTTATCATCCTCGCGCCGGTACACCTCCCCACCGCAGACGTCGCAGTGACCGGCGGTTTTGGGCGGGTTGAACTTGACGTGATAGGGGGCCTGGCAGGCCCGGCAGATGAGGCGACCCGATAAGCGTTCGAGGATTTCCGCATCGGACAGCCGGATCGACACCACGCCCGCCAGGCGCCGCCGCAGGTGCGTCAGCATCTCCGTCAGGGCCGCGCCTTGCGGCAGCGTGCGGGGAAAGCCATCCAGAATGAAACCGTCATGGACGTCGGGTCGCTCCAACCGTTCCTGCACCATGGATTCGGTGACATCGTCGGGCACCAGCTCGCCGCGGTCCATATACCGCTTGGCCAATTTCCCCAGGTCGGTTTGCTGCTGCAGGTTCTCGCGAAACAGGTCGCCGGTAGCGATGTGGGGCAGATTCATTTGCCGACCCAGGCGCTCGGCGTGCGTGCCCTTGCCTGTGCCCGGGCCGCCCAGGAGCACCAGGTCCAGGCTGGGATGCACCGCTTGCTCGGGGCGCAACTCCGGCACCACCGGCCCGCGTGCGCGGAGCTGGTCCGCCTCCTGCGGCGTGGCGGCCGGCAGGGCCTGGCGCGTGACCGCGGTCAACGCCTCGCTGAGCGCGCGCGCGACGGCTTCGACCGGCCGGTCGCCATCGATGATGAGCAGGCGCCCGGTTTGCTGGTAGTAATCGATCATCAGGCCGGCGGCGCGGTGAAAGACCCGGAGGCGTTTGCGGACCAGCTCGGGCTGATCGTCCTCCCACCGCTGGAGCTCGCCGCCGCAGTGATCGCATTGGCCGGCGCGGACGGGCGGGCGGAACAGCTCGTGGAAGGGGGCGTGGCATTGCCGGCACACCAGCCGGCCGGCCAATCGCCGGACCATCGTCTCGTCGTCCACCTTCAGGTAAATGGCGGCTTCAAGCAGGCGTCCGCCGCTGCCCAGCAGATCATCCAGGAACCGGGCCTGGGGTCGGGTGCGGGGGAATCCGTCAAAGAGGGTGCCTCGACCGGCGGGCACCGCGTGCAACCATTCCTCGATCATGGCATCGACGACTTCGTCGGGCACCAATTCACCCTGGGCCATGTATTTTCGAGCCAGCAGCCCGAGCGCGGTGTGTCTCTCCAGGTTTACCCGAAACAGGTCGCCGGTCGCGACGTGGGCCAGCGCAAATTGGTCCACCAACCGAGTGATGTGCGTTCCTTTCCCCGCCCCCGAAGGACCAATCAAGGCGATATTCATGGTGTGCTGCCTTCCGCGTGCCCGGGCCATCGGCTCGTCGCGCTTGGCCTCGGGCGCTTCCTGGGCATGTTCGGCGACTGGGGCGGTGGCCACTCCACCAAATTTGGCAAACACCAGTTCAATATTGTCCAGCGCGGCGCGCCGCAGACCTCAGGTCACCGTTGCGATCCATCATTGGATGGTCCTTTGCCTTCGTTCATTCCGTGCGCGCCCCTCGCATTATAGATTCCTTGATACCCCAAACGAAGCCAGGCGAAGGGAGACCAAAACTTGAGTCGGCCGCAAAGAGTTCTCGGATTCAAGGAATCCAGCATGGCGGGTTCTCCCGCGCAGACAAGGTGAAAATTACCGGCCACGATCGGTGAAAAAAATATCCCCTTTTGGACTCCCTTTTCTCGCATTAGAAGTTAGAATGGTTGCTTGCATGAGCATTGCCCCGGAGCGCGAGCTGGCGATTTTCACGACCGCCCGCCGGCTCACCGCGAATCGGCGCGCCGGCTATCTCCAGGAATCCTGCGCCGGTGATTCCCAATTGCGCCAGCGAGTCCACGACCTCCTGCAGGCGGACGAGACCGCGGGTGACTTTCTCCAGGACCTCGTTTCCGACCGGGAACCGTCCCCGGCAGGCGCGGGCACGCCGGCCGGGCGCCCAACGATCCGCATCGACGTCGCCCCGTCGGAAAAGGAGGGCGATCGGATCGGTCGTTACAAGATTCTCCAAGCCCTCGGTGAAGGGGGCTGCGGGGTGGTTTACCTGGCTGAGCAGGAACAACCGGTCCGGCGCCGGGTCGCGCTCAAATTGGTCAAGCTGGGGATGGACACCCGCCAGGTCATCGCCCGTTTCGCGGCCGAACAACAGGCCTTGGCCCTGATGGATCACCCGGGCATCGCGAAGGTGCTCGATGCCGGCGCCACCGAGACCGGCCGACCGTACTTCGTCATGGAATTGGTCC